>JBLNEO010000157.1:0-15589 GCA_050262775.1 Pseudomonadota bacterium
GTCTCCTAGCCGACCGAGCCCTCCATCTGCAGCTGGATGAGGCGGTTCATCTCGACCGCGTACTCGAGCGGGAGCTCCTTCGTGATCGGCTCGACGAAGCCGGAGACGATCATCGCGCTCGCCTCGGCCTCGGAGAGCCCGCGGCTCATCAGGTAGAAGAGCTGTTCCTCGCCGATCTTGGAGACGGTCGCCTCGTGGCCGAGGTCGACGTCGTTCTCGTCCACCTTGATGTACGGGTAGGTGTCGGAGCGCGACTCCTCGTCGAGGATGAGCGCGTCGCAGACGACCTTCGACTTGGAGCCCGTCGCGCCCTTCGCCACCTCGAGCAGGCCGCGGTAGCCGGCCCGGCCACCGTCCTTCGAGATCGACTTGGACGTGATCACCGAGGACGTGTTCTTGCCCACGTGGACGACCTTGCCGCCCGCGTCCTGGTGCTGGCCCTTGCCGGCGAACGCGATCGAGAGCACCTCCCCGTGGGCGCGCTGGCCCATCAGCCAGATCGCCGGGTACTTCATCGTCACCTTCGAGCCGAGGTTGCCGTCGACCCACTCCATCGTCGCGTCCTCGTAGGCGACGGCGCGCTTCGTGACGAGGTTGTAGACGTTGTTCGACCAGTTCTGGATCGTCGTGTAGCGGCAGCGGCCGCCCTTCTTGACGACGATCTCGACGACCGCCGAGTGCAGCGAGTCGGACGAGTAGATCGGCGCGGTGCAGCCCTCGACGTAGTGCACGTACGCGCCCTCGTCGACGAGGATCATCGTCCGCTCGAACTGGCCCATGTTCTCGGCGTTGATCCGGAAGTAGGCCTGCAGCGGCATCTCGATCGAGACGCCGGGCGGCACGTAGATGAACGACCCGCCCGACCACACCGCCGAGTTGAGCGCGGCGAACTTGTTGTCGTTCTGCGGGATCACCGTCCCGAAGTACTGCTTGACGAGGTCCTCGTGCTCGCGCAGCCCCGAGTCCATGTCGAGGAAGATCACGCCCTTCGCCTCGAGGTCGGCCTGGAGCTTGTGGTAGACGACCTCCGACTCGTACTGGGCGCCGACGCCGGCGAGGTACTTCTTCTCCGCCTCCGGGATCCCCAGCTTGTCCCAGGTGTCCTTGATGTCGGCGGGCAGGTCCTCCCACGAGTTCGCCTGCTTCTCGGTCGGGCGGATGTAGTAGAAGATGTTGTCGAAGTCGATGCCGCTGAGGTCGGCCCCCCAGCCGGGCATCGGCCGCGCGAGGAAGTAGTCCAGGCTCTTGTGCCGGAACTTCCGCATCCAGTCGGGCTCGTCCTTGTGCGACGAGATCGCGTCGACGAGCTCGTGCGAGAGGCCGCGGCCGCTCTTGAAGAAGTAGTCCTCGGGGACGTTGAAGCCGTACTTGACCTCGTAGTCGGACCCGATCCCCTGGACGATCTCGCTCTCCGTGAGCGTCACGCGGGCACCTCCTCCTTGACGCCGAAGGCCGCGTAGCCCTCCGCCTCGAGCTTGTGCGCGAGCTCGGGCCCGCCCTCGGCGACGATCCGTCCGTCGACGAACACGTGCACGTGGTCGGGCGTGATGTAGTTGAGGATCCGTTGGTAGTGCGTGATCACGAGCGCGCCCATCTCCGGGCCGACGAGCTCCTTCACGCCCTGCGCGACGATCTTCAGCGCGTCGATGTCGAGCCCGGAGTCGGTCTCGTCGAGCACCGCGATCCGCGGGCGCAGCATCGCCATCTGCAGGATCTCGACGCGCTTCTTCTCGCCGCCGGAGAAGCCGTCGTTGAGGTAGCGCTGCGCGAGCTCGCGCGGCACCTGCAGGCGCTCCATGGCGCCGAGCAGCTCCGTGCGGAACTCCTTCACCGGGACGGGGTCGTCGACGCCGCCGTTGCGCGCCTTCCGGATCGCGTTGATCGCGCTGCGCAGGAAGCTCGTAACGGTGACGCCGGGAATCGCGTGCGGGTACTGGAACGCGAGGAAGAGGCCGCGCTGCGCGCGCTCGTCCGCCTCGAGCTCCGTCACGTCCTCGCCGTCGAGCAGGATCTGCCCCTCGGTGATCTCGTACGCCGGGTGGCCGGCGACGGCGTAGGCGAGCGTCGACTTGCCGGACCCGTTCGGGCCCATGATCGCGTGCACCTGGTCGGTGCCGACCGCGAGGTCGACGCCCTTGACGATCTCGGTGCCGTCCTCGAGGGCGACGTGCAGGTTCTTCAGCTCGAGCAATGCCACACCGCTCGCGTCCTTTCTCCGCTGGTCGAGCCGGGGCCTGACCGCGCCCGTGCTCCGAGACGCTGATTTTACCCGATAGAGAGTGGAACTAGTCGAGGGTGCACGGTGCTACGCTCGTCGCATGCCGTTCGGCATCGGGCTCCCCGAGATCCTCATCCTCCTGCTCGTGGCGCTGCTCATCTTCGGGCCCAAGCGCCTGCCGGAGATGGGCCGCTCGCTGGGCCGCGGAATGCGCGAGTTCAAGGATTCCGTCTCGGGCAAGGACCTGGACGAGGACGACGACCGCCGGCGCGAGCTGACCGCGCCGCGCGAGGACGCCGCGCCGGTCCCGCCGCGCGAGCGGGACTCCGTCTCCTAGCGTCTGCCCGTGGCCTGGAAGCGCCTTCCGCGGCGGCTCCGCCACGGGGAGGAGGCCACGCTCGTCGAGCACCTGGACGAGCTCCGGGCCCGGCTGATCGTCGCGCTCGCCGCGCTCGGGATCGCCTTCGCCGTCGCCTTCGCGTTCCACGAGCGGGTGATCCGCTGGCTGACCGAGCCGCTCCCGGACGACAAGCGCCTCGTCACCTTCGGCGTCACCGAGCCGTTCACGACCTCGATCAAGGTCTCGCTGTTCGTGGCGCTCGCGCTCGCGCTCCCGGTGATCCTGTACCAGGCGTGGAGCTTCGTCGCCCCGGCGATGGAGGAGCACACCCAGCGCGTCGTCTCGCTCTTCGTCCTGTTCGGGACGCTCCTGTTCGTCGCCGGGGTCCTCTTCGGCTACTTCATCGTCCTCGAGCAGGCGCTGAGCTTCCTGACGAACTACGACGACGAGCTCTACGACATCCAGATCCGTGCGAGCTACTACTACTCGTTCGTCTCCTTCGCGCTGCTGGCGATGGGGCTGATGTTCGAGATGCCCGTGTTCGTGCTCGTGCTCGTGCGCCTCGGCGTCCTGAGCGCGGCGAAGCTGCGGCGGAACCGCCGGATCGGCTACTTCCTCATGCTCGTGGTCGCCGTGCTGCTGCCGACCGTCGACCCCGTCTCGCTCGCGTTCGAGGTCGTGCCGCTGCTCGTCCTCTTCGAGCTCTCGATCCAGCTCGCGGCGGTGATGGAGCGGCGCTGGGCGAAGGCCGGCGTGCTCTGGGCCACGGAGTGAACGTCCTCTCGGCCGACTGGGTGCTCCCCGTCGAGGGCGCGCCGATCCGCGACGGCGCCGTCGCCGTCGAGGGCGGCCGGATCGTCGCCGTCGGGCCGGCGGCGGAGCTCGGCACCGGCGAGCGCTTCGAGGGAGCCGCGATCGTCCCCGGCTTCGTCAACGCGCACACGCACCTCGAGTACGCCGTGTACGCGGGCTTCGGCGACGGGCTGCCGTTCGGGCCGTGGATCACGCTCCACATCGAGCGCAAGGCGAACATCGGCTACGCGGAGATGCTCGACATCGCGCGGCTCGGCGCGGCCGAGAGCCTGCGCTCGGGAATCACGACCGTCGGCGACTACAGCTACGCGGGCGCGGCCGCCGCGGCGTGCGCGGAGCTGGGCCTGCGCGCGATCGTCTACCTCGAGGTCTTCGGCACCGACGCGGCCGAGGCGATGACGGGGTGGGAGCGGGCGCGCGAGCGCGTCGACGGCGCCTTCGGCCGGCTCGTCACGCCCGGGATCTCGCCGCACGCGCCGTACTCGTGCTCGGAGGCCGTGTTCGAGGCGTGTGCCGCGACCGGCCTGCCGCTCGGGACGCACCTGTCCGAGAGCCCCGGCGAGATCGAGTGGCTCGTCCGCGGCACCGGGGAGATGTCGCCGCTCGCGTGGCTCTACGTCGCGCCGCGCGGCGAGACCGGCGTCGCGACCCTCGACCGCTTGGGCCTGCTCGGGCCGGACCTCCTCGCCGCGCACTGCGTGCAGGTGAGCCCGGACGAGGTCGCGCTGCTCGGGGAGCGTCGCGTCCGCGTCGCGCACTGCCCGCGCTCGAACGCGCTCCTCGGCTGCGGGATCGCGCCCGTCGCGGCGCTGCGCGAGGCCGGGGCGGTCGTCGGGATCGGGACCGACAGCCCCGCGTCGGCGCCGTCGCTCGACATGTTCGAGGAGCTGCGCACGGCCGTGTACGTCTCCCGCGCCCGCGAGGAGCGGACGGACGCGCTCTCGGCGCCCGAGGCGCTGGAGCTCGGGACCCTCGGCGGGGCCCGCGCGCTCGGCCTCGACGCCGAGATCGGATCGCTCGTCCCGGGGAAGCGCGCCGACCTCACCGTGGTCTCGCTCGACGGGTCGCCGTACGAGCCGGTGGAGGATCCGGCCGCCGCAGTCGTGCTCGGCGGCGCGCCGGACCGCGTACTCTTGACGCAGATCGATGGGCAGGCCAGGTACCGAAGGGGCGAGTTCGAGTGGCGCGCGCTGACAGGCGCCGCGAGGCGCGCGCGAAGCCTGTTGCTGCAACCGCCAGCAGGCACCAGAGCGCCTACGTAGGCACCGAGGATCTCTTCTTCCAGCGGCTGCGCAAGCAGGCGAAGTGGGTCTTCGTCTTCCTCGCCTTCGTGTTCGCGTTCTCGTTCGTCGTGTTCGGCGTCGGCTCCGACCTCCCGAGCGGCGTCGCCGACATCATCCGGGGGAGCGGCGGCGGCGGCGGCGCCAGCGTCGACGATGCCGCGAAGCGCGCCCAGGCGAACCCGAAGGACGCCGACGCGTGGCGCGACTACGCCTCGGCGCTCCAGCAGGCCGGCAGGACGGACGAGGCGATCGCGCCGATGGAGCAGTACGTGGCGCTCCGGCCGAAGGACACGGCCTCGCTCTCCACGCTCGCGAGCCTCTACCTGATCAAGGCACAGACGCTCTCGGCGCAGTTCCAGGACGCCCAGACCCAGTCGGCGCTCCTCAACCCCGGCCAGCCGTTCACGTTGCCGTCCGACTCGCCGCTCGGGAAGGCGTTCGCCACGAACCCCGTCACCGACGCGGTCGTCGGCCAGACGAGCACGCGGGTGAACGATCTCTACACGAAGGCCGTCCAGGCCTACCAGCAGGCGAAGCTGAAGTACGCGCAGCTCGCGGACCTCGAGCCGAACGACGCGAGCGTGCAGATCCAGCTCGCGCAGGCGGCGGAGAACGCGAACGACATCCCGTCGGCGATCGCCGCGTACAAGCAGTTCCTCAAGCTGGCCCCGGACGATCCGAGCGCCGCGGCCGTGAAGGACCGCCTCAAGCTGCTCGAGTCGTCCTCGTCCCCCGGCGCGGGTTAGACTCTCGCGGGCCGCAGGGCCGAGGCAGAGAGCCCAAGCCGACGACGAGATCCGGGGGAGCGATGAACTTCGACATCAACACCGAGCAGCTTGGCGACGACACCTACGTCATCTCGCTCGCAGGCGAGGTCGACCTCTATACCGCGCCCGAGTTCAAGCAGCAGCTGCTCGAGGTGATCTCGAACGGCGGCAAGAACGTGATCGTCGACTTCTCGAACACGACGTTCATCGACTCGACGACGCTCGGCGTGCTCGTCGGCGGGGTGAAGCGGCTGCGCTCGAACGAGGGCCAGCTCTCACTCGTCTGCTCCGACCGGAACATCACGAAGATCTTCGAGATCACCGGGCTCGACCGTGTGTTCACGATCTACGGGACGCGCGACGAGGCCACCGCCGCCGTCGACGCCGGACACACGCCCGCCTGACGTTGCGCCGCCTGCTCGCCACCGCGCCGGTCGCGCTCGTCGCGCTGCTCGGCCTCGTGGGCTGCGGCTCCGAGGGTCGCGTCGAGCAGGCCGGCAACGTCACCGCCGGGAAGGACATGTTCGTCCAGAAGTGCGGCGGGTGCCACACGCTCGCGGACGCGGGCACGAAGGGCGTGGTCGGCCCGAACCTCGACGACGCGTTCCACTCCGTGCGGGTGAAGCAGGGGTTCGAGGAGTCGACCATCCGCGACGTCGTGCGCGGACAGATCGCGTACCCGACGGAGAACCCGCCCTCGGGCGAGCAGGGGATGCCGGCGAACCTCGTCACGGGCGACGACGCCGACGCCGTCGCCTCGTACGTCGCCTCGGTCGCGGGCCTGCCCGTGAAGGAGGCCCCCGGCGGCGGCGGCCAGAACGCGACCGACGGCAAGGCGATCTTCACCCAGAACTGCTCCAGCTGTCACACGCTCGCCGACGCCGGCGCGAGCGGCAACGTCGGCCCGAACCTCGACGAGGCGAAGCCCGACGCGGCGCTCGTCACGAACCGCGTCACGAACGGCAAGGGCGTGATGCCCTCCTTCAAGGGACAGCTCAGCGACGCGCAGATCAAGGCCGTGGCCGAGTACGTCTCGCAGAACGCCGGCAAGTAGCCCGGCGGCTACTCGCCGTCGGCGACGACGTGCGTGATCGGGAGGTCGAACCGCTCGCGTGCGGCCTCGACGACCCCGCGCTCGAGCCAGGACGAGCGTCCCTCGGGGTGCGTGGCGAGGATGATCTCGTCGGCGCCGAACGTCCGGAGCGCGTCCTCGATCGCCTGGAGCGGGTCGTCGGCGCCGACCTCGCCCCGCGCGCTGACGCCGAGCGACCGCAGCCGCGCGAGGCTCGCCTCGAGCCGCTCCTGCGCCGCCTGCCGCGCCCCGTCCTCGTCCGAGGTCCAGTGCCGGATCGCCGAGGTGAGCGCCGGCGCGACCACGAGCACCTCCTCGCGAACGCCCTCGCTGCGCTCGTGGATGAGCGTCACGAGCTCCTCGTCGCCGACGGCCTCGTTCGCGATCACGAGGATGCGCCGCTCGTCCTCGGCATGCGGGACGACCGGCGTCTCGCGGGGCGGCCCCTCGCCGCGCTGACGGACGTAGGCGAAGAGCACGGCGAGCGTGATCAGGACCCAGACGACCGTCGCCGCGACCGCGCCGAACAGCACCTTCGCCGCGACGATGAGCGCGAACGCGCCGATCGTCAGGAGCAGGAAGCGGTAGGCGGCCGCCTCGCTCCGGAACGGGTTCTCCACGCGCCGAACGCTACAAGATGTAGACGGTCGTGTAGACCACGATCCACATCACGTCGACGAAGTGCCAGTAGATCCCGGGCACCTCGACGCCGTGGTGGTGCTCCGGCGAGTAGTGCCCGCGGAACGACCGCACGGTCGCCACCGAGAGCAGGATCAGCCCGATCGCGACATGCGCGCCGTGGAGGCCGGTCAGCCCGTAGAAGGTCGACCCGAACGCGCCGTCGGCCGGGGAGAACCCGAGGCGCGAGTACTCGAGCAGCTGCGTGAAGAGGAACGTCGCGCCCATCGCGAGCGTGAGCACGAGCCCCGCCTGGAGGCCGGCGCGCGAGCCGCGCTTGATCGACTGCAGCGCCCAGTGCATCGTGAACGACGAGGTGACGAGGATCGCCGTGTTCACGCCGGCGACGAACACCGGCAGGTGGAAGCCGGCCGGCGGCCACTCCGTCACGTCCGGGTTCACGACACGCACGAAGAAGTACGCGGTGAAGAACGCGCCGAAGAGCATGACCTCCGACGCGATGAAGAGCAGGATCCCGAGGATGACGGGGCTGATCCGCGACGAGTAGTGGGGCGCGGGCGGCCCGTGATGCTCGTGGACGGCCTCGGCGTGCGCGGTCATCCCGCGTTCACCAGCCCTGCCTCCTCCGGCGTGACGACGACGTGCTCGACGGGCAGGCCCGTGTCCTTGCGCAGCCGGCCGACGAGGTCGCGGCGCAGCCAGCTCGAGGCTCCCTCGCCGGGGAAGGTCGAGACGATGATCTCGTCCGTGCGCTCGTCGCGGAAGACGTGCATCGCGGCCGTGTACGGGTCGGGGTGCGCGATCTGTCCGTGCGCGTCGATGCCGGCCGCGCGGAGCTCGGTGACGGCCCGCCGGAGGCGCCGCTCGGCCTCCGGGTGCTCCGACTGCGTCGGGTCGCTCTGCGGCGCGACGAGGAGGAAGCTCGACGGGCCGCGCGCCGCGCGCTCCCGGATGCGCCCGAGGAGCGGCGCGCCGAGCACGGTGTCGTTCGCGATCACGAGGACGTTCGCCTGCGCGTTCTCCTCGCGCGACGTCTCGACCTCGACGTGGTCGACCGGCACGTCCTTCGCGGAGCGCCGGATCTGGTCGATGACGTTCCGGCGCAGCCAACCGGAGCGCTGCACCGGGTGCGTCGTCACGAGCACGGACGTCACGGGTGGCTCGAGCGTCGCGAGCGCGTCGCGGACGGCGTCGCCGGGCTCCGTCTCGGTCACGAACCCCTGCGCGGGCACGCCCTCCGACCGCAGCGCCTCGAGCGCGCGGTCGAGCCGGCGGCCGGCCGCGGCCCGCCTCGTGTCCTCGTAGACCACGTAGCCCTCGCGCGGCGCGTTGACGGGCGCGACCACGGTGACGAGCTCGCCGTCTCGGGCGCGCTCCTCGACCGCGTCGATGAAGCCCCGCGTGCCCGCGGTCTCGTTGGCGACGACGAGCAGGTGGCCGGCCATCAGTGGCGACCGGCCTCAACCGGCGCAGCCGTGCGGTCGCCGTTGAGGAGCGCGTGGCGTGCGCCGGCGACGCCGTACTCGTACGGGGAGCCGACGACCTGCGGCACGGCGTCGAAGTTGAACACCGGCGGCGGCGAGCTCACCTGCCACTCGAGCGTCATCGCCCGCCACGGGTTCCCGCCGGCGACGGGGCCGCGCGCCCACGACGTGATCATGTTGTAGAGGAACACGAGCGTCGAGGCGCCGAGGAAGAACGACGACACCGAGATGAAGAAGTTCCAGTCGGCGAAGCGGTCGGCGTAGTCGGCCACCCGGCGGGGCATGCCCTGCGTCCCGATCAGGTGCATGGGGAAGAACGTCGCGTTGAAGCCCACGAAGGTCAGCCAGAAGTGGAGCTTCCCGAGCCGCTCGTTGTACATCCGGCCGGTCATCTTCGGGAACCAGTAGTAGATCCCGGCGAAGATCGTGAACACGGAGCCGCCGAAGAGCACGTAGTGGATGTGCGCGACGACGAAGTACGTGTCCGACACGTGGATGTCGATCGGGACCGCGCCGAGGTAGATCCCCGAGAGCCCGCCGATGGTGAACATCGAGACGAAGCCGAGCGCCCACAGCATCGGCGTCGTGAAGTGGAGCTTCCCCTCCCAGAGCGTCGCGAGCCACGAGAAGACCTTGATCCCGGTGGGCACGGCGATGAGGAGCGTCGTCAGCATCATCGGCACGCGCAGCCAGTTGGCCATGCCCGAGACGAACATGTGGTGAGCCCACACCGAGAAGCCGAGGAAGAGGATCGCCATCAGCGACAGCGCCATCAGGCGGTAGCCGAAGATCGGCTTGCGGGCGAACGTCGAGATCACCTCGGAGACGATCCCGAACCCGGGCAGCATCATGATGTAGACGGCCGGGTGGCTGTAGAACCAGAAGATGTGCTGGTAGCCGAGCACGTAGCCGCCCTCGGCCGGCCTGAAGAAGTCGGTGTGCATCAGGCGGTCGAACATCGCGAAGAACTGCGAGCCGGCGATGAACGGCGTGGCGACGACGACGAGCAGGGACGTCGTGAAGTTCGCCCAGACGAGCAGCGGCATGCGCCAGAACGTCATCCCGGGCGCGCGCATGGTGATGATCGTGACCAGGAAGTTCAGCGCCGTCGCGATCGACGACGCGCCGGCCCACTGCACCGCCATCTGGAAGAAGACGTTCCCCTCCGGGTTCACCACCGAGAGCGGCGCGTAGCCCGTCCAGCCGGCGCCGAACGCCCCGCCGGGGACGAAGAAGCTCGCCAGCATGATCACGCCGGCGACCGGGAGCATCCAGAACGAGAGCGCGTTCAGGCGCGGGAAGGCCATGTCCGCGGCGCCCAGCATCAAGGGCACGACGTAGTTCGCGAGGCCCGCGAACGCCGGGATGATGAAGAGGAAGATCATCATCGACGCGTGGACGCTGATGAGCCCGTTGTACGTCTGCGGGTCGACGAACTGCACGCCGGGCTTCGCGAGCTCGGCGCGGAAGATCATCGCGGCGAGCCCGCCGAGGATGAAGAAGACGATCGTCGTGACCACGTACTGCGTCCCGATCACCTTGTGGTCGGTGTTGACGCGGAAGTAGTCGCGCCACGTCTCGGCGCCGTGGCCGGAGTGATCCTCGGGGCGCGTCGGACGGCCGCTGATGTAGTAGAGCCAGTAGTCGAAGCAGCCGATCCCGGTCAGGTAGCCGATCGGCGCGAGCGTCAGGAACGCGACGACGGTGATGGGCTGCCAGTCCCACACCGGGTCCCAGCCGGCGAGGGCGCGGATCCCCGTCACGATCCCGATCCCGACCGCCGCGAAGAGCGGCGACATCCAGAGCACGCGCAGCCAGCCGGGCGCGGTCAGGCGGTGCCAGCCGGTCGGCGGCGGTGCGGCGGGCGCGTGCCCGTCGTGGCCGTGGTGCTCGATCGCCGTGCTCGTCACGTCAGCTCTGTCCCCCCGTTTGGCCCTGTTGCACCCACGCGTCGTAGTCCTTCTGGGAGAGCACGATCGCCGTCGTCCGCATCACCGAATGGCCGAGCCCGCAGAGCTCGGTGCAGATGACGTTGTACTCGCCGACCTTCGTCGGCGTGACCACGACCTCGGTCTCGATTCCCGGCACCGCGTCCTGCTTCTGCCCGAACTCCGGCACCCAGAAGGAGTGGATGACGTCGCGCGCGTGCAGCCGCAGCACCGTCGAGCGGTTCACGGGCAGGCGCAGCTCGCCCGAGGTCTTCTTGCCGTAGTCGAACGACCAGGCGAACTGCTCGGCCGTCACGTCGATCCGGTTCGGGTTCGCGCTCGCGTCCTCGTTCTTCGCGAGCACGATCGTGCTGGCGACGACGATCGTGAGCACGAGCGCCGTCGGGACGGCCGTCCAGACGATCTCGATCCCCGTGTGCCCGTGGATCGGCTTCCCGTCCGTGTCGTCGCCCTCGCGGGCGCGGAACGCGACGACCGCGTAGAGCAGCATCGCGCTGACGATGCCGAAGATGAAGATGCAGATGGTTGTCGTGAGCCAGAAGACGAGGTCGATCCCGTCGCGCTCCTCCGAGGCGTTCTCGGGAAGCCACGGGATGAAGAACGCGATGGCGAACGCCACCGCGGCCGCGACCAGCCCGACGACCACCATCGAGATGACGGCTCCTCTGCGCAACCCGGGCGCGAGCCTAGCTCAACGGGCGGCCCGCGTGCACCCGTATCTGCAAAGCGGCTTGGGTCGTTTCAGCAGCGACCCCCACGGGTCGACGGGAGACGACTGAAAGGAGCCCCATGGGCCTCGGAGTGAGCCTCATCCTGATCGCGGTCGGCGCCATCCTGACCTGGGCCGTGAACGCCCAGGTGTCCGGGATCGAGCTTCAGACCATCGGCGTCATCCTCATGGTGGTCGGCATCGCCGGCTTCCTGCTCTCGCTGGTGTTCTGGTCGTCCTGGGGCGGCCCGGCCGGCGTCACGCGGCGCCGGACGGAGTACGTCGAGGACGCGCCGCGCTACTAGCCGTCACCTCTCCCCTGTGTGACGTCGAGGGCGGCCTTCGGGCCGCCCTCCTTCGTGCTCAGACGAGCGCGGGGAGCTCGACGACGAAGCGGGAGCCGCCGCCGCTCCGCTCCTCGACCCAGATCCAGCCGTCCATCCGCCGGACGAGCTCGCGGCAGATGTAGAGGCCGAGTCCGGTGCCGCCGACGCCCCGGTTCAGGTCGGGGTCGAGCCGGTAGAACTTCTCGAAGACCCGGTCGCGGTCGCCTGCCGGGATTCCGAGCCCGTCGTCCTCGACGACGAACCGCACCACGCGGTGGTCGGCCTCGAGTCGCACGGCGACGCGGCCGCCGGCCGGCGAGTACTTGACGGCGTTGTCGAGCAGGTTCGAGAGCACCTGCCGCACCTTGTCCGGGTCGGCCGCGACGCGCGGGAGGTCGTCCGGCACCTCCAGGGTGAGCTCGTGGCTCGCCGGGAGGTGGACGCGCGCGGTCTGGACGACGGCGCGTGCGAGCCCGCGGGCGTCACAGCTCTCGATCTGCACCTGGATCACGCCCGACTCGATCCTGCTCGTCCACAGGATGTCGTTGACGATCCGCGCCAGACGGTCGGCCTCGTCGGCGATCACGTCGAGCAGCTCGTCGCGCTGCTCCGGCGTGAGCGGGATCTCCGCGCGCCGCAGCGTCAGCGCGGCGCCGTAGATCGCGGCCAGCGGCGTGCGCAGCTCGTGGGAGACGGTCGACACGAAGTCGCTCTTCATCCGCTCGAGCCCGCGCTCCTCGGTCAGGTCGCGGAACGCGTAGACCGTCCCCTCGGCGAAGGCGACGCCCGAGATCGACACCCACGCCTCACGGGCGCCGGCGTCGAGCGGCACCGTCTCCGGCCGCGGCACCTGCCCCTCCTCGGCGGGGACGACGGGGATCAGGTGGGAGACCGCGACCCACCCCGGGACGACGTCGTCCATCCTGCGTCCCACGGCCTCGGCGGCCGGCCGGCGCAGCGTCGCGGCCGCCGCCGGGTTCCACAGCCGCACGATCCCCTCGCGGTCGACCGTGACGACGCCGTCGGCGACGAACTCGAGCGCCTCCGCGGCGCGGGCCCGCCCCTCCATCGCCCGGTAGAGGCGCGCGTTCTCGATCGCAACCCCCGCACGCCGCCCGAGCTCGCGCGCGAGCAGGAGGTCGTCGTCCCCGAAGCGGCGACCCGACTCGGACGACACGAACATGATCGACCCGAGCGTGCCGGCGCCGCTCGTGAACGGGACGGCCATCAACGAGCGGACGCCCATCACGCGCGCCAGCTCCCGGTCCTCCGGCTGCACGGTCGTGAGCAGCTCCTCGTCGACGACCGGGAAGAGCACCGGCTCGCCCGAGCGCAGGACCCAGGCCGTCGGCGTCTCGTCGTCGAGGCGGATCGTCCGCCGCGCGCGCATCTCGTCCGCCCAGCGCTGGCGCTCCGGGTCGCTGTGCGTCCAGGCCACGACCCTCACGGTGCCGTCGTCCTCGAGCACGGAGATCGCGCACCAGTCCGCGATCGCCGGGACGACCGTGTGCGAGATCGTCGCGAGCGTCTCCTCGAGGTCGAGCGACGACGCGAGCGCCGTGCTCGCCTCCGCCAGCAGCCGCAGCCGTTCCTCCGCGCGCCGCGCCTCCGTCACCTCGACCACGATCGCGCCGACGCCGAGCAGGCCGGAGGCCGCGCGCACCGGGTAGTAGCTCGCGACGAAGGCCCGCTCCTCGCCGGCGACCTCCACGTCGAGGATGGGCTCGCCCGTCTCGAGCACCCGGCGGACGAGCTCCTCGACGGGCTCGAAGCCCTCGCGCACCTCCGTCGGCCGTCGCCCGACGTGCGCGTCGCGCGGCAGCCCGTTGATCGTCGCGAGCGTCTCGTTGATGCGCACGAAGCGCAGGTCGCGGTCGAAGAAGGCGACGCCGATCGGCGCCGTCTGCACGAGCGTGTCGAGCAGCGCGAGCGTCCCGGCGCGCTCGTCGAGGAGGCGGCTGTTCTCGATCGCCACGCTTGCCATCTGCGCGAGCTGGACGAGGATCGCCTCGTCCTCGGGGGTGAAGGCGGAGCCGGCCGCGCCGACGAGCTCGAGGATGCCGAGCTGCGTTCCGTCCCTGCCGACGAGCCGCGCCGTCACGGTCGGGCCGTCGGCGCCGTCGGCCTCGTCGCCCGCGACGGCCTTCACCGCCGCGACGCCGGGTGCGTCGAGCGTCGTCACCGCGCGCACCGCGCCGACGGTCTCTCGCGCCTGCGCCGTCAGCACCGCCAGCGTCTCGTCGAGCCCCGAGAACGAGTTGACGACGAGCGAGGCGCGGCTGAGGCGCAGGAGCTGCTCGCCGCGACGCCGTTCCCGGGCCGCTGCGTCCTCGGCGACGCGGAGGAGCCGCGCGTTGTCGACGGACAGCGCGGCACGGCTCGCGAGCTGCTCCGCGAGCTCGAGATCGCCGTCGTCGAACGTCCGGCCGGAGTCGCCGACGAGGAGCGCGATCGCGCCGAGCGTCCGCCCACGCGCCGTCAGGGGCACGCACAGGTAGCTGCTCAGCGGTACGTGCCGGAGCTCGCGGGCGAGGCCCTCGGGGTCGACGACGTCCGCCATCAGGCCCTCCGTCGTGAGGTCCGGCAGGAGGAGCGAACGCCCCTCGCGGATCACGCTCGGGACGCCGACCCGCGCCTCCGCGTCGAGCGGGTAGCGGTCGAGGACGCGGCCGACGTCCGCACCGTCGCCCCCGGCGTGCTCGATCGCGACCCGGCGGATCGCCCCGTCGTCGTCGCGCAGGTAGACGATGCACCAGTCGGCGATGCGCGGCACCGCGAGGCGCGCGACCTGGGCGAGCGTCGACTCGACGTCGAGCGACGAGGCGAGCGCGACCCCGGCCTCCGACACGAACCGCAGCCGCTCCTCCGCCCGCCGGCGCTCCGTGATGTCGTGGATGACGTTGATCGCGGCCTCCACGCGGCCGTCCTCGCCGTGCACGGGCGTCGCCCGGACGAGCGACCAGCGCTCCTCCCCGGTGGCGCGGACGCGGTACAGGAGCAACTGCTCAGCCGTCACCTCGCCGGCGAGCGCGCGGCGGCCCGGCAGGTCGGCCACGTCGAGCGGCCTGCGGTTCTCGTCGAAGAGCTCGAAGGTCGCCACGACCTCCTCGAGCGAGGCGGCCAGGAGCGCGTCGGCGGACGCGAACCCGAGCGTGCGCGCCGCCGCGTCGTTCGCGTACTGGAGCCGGCCGTCGGGCCCCTGCACCGTGATCCCGTCGGCGACGTCGCGCAGGACGACGTCGAGCCGCCGGTGCGACTCGGCGAGCGCCGAGAACGCGCGGTGGCGCTCGGCGGCCGCGGCGATGTGGGTCGCGATCGCCTGGGTGAGGCGCACCTCGCGCTCGCTCCACGGGCCGGGCTCGGCGCGGTAGAGCATGAACGTCCCGAGCAGGCGGCCGCGATGCACGAGCGGGACGAAGGCGAGCGCACGGATGCCCTCGCCGACGACCTGGCCGCGGAGCGGCGCGAGCTCGGGCTCCTCGTCGATGTCGGCGACGAGCACGGGCTGCGGATCCTGCACGTCGGCCGGCCACGGCGCGTGTGCCGCGGCAAGCTCGCGGTAGGCGTCCGAGAGGCCCCGCCAGGCGACGAACTGCAGCACGCCCGCGTCGTCGGCGAGGAGCACCGCGACGCGCGACAGGCCGAGCGCCGCGGTCAGCGCCGACAGCGCCTCGTCGAGCGTCTCGTCGAGCGACGCCGCGCGCCCGATCGCGTCGGCGAGCCGGTAGAGGACCTCGGCGTCGGGGACGCGCGCCGAAGCGCGGTCCTGTGAGGAGCCGTCCTCCACGACTCGCGCGGCCTCGTCGATCGACACTGCGGAACCCCCCGGGAACGCTGCGTTGCGCGGAAGTGTGCCGCAGCGCGTGAACAAACGGAAATACGCGCTCCGGGCACCGGCTCCCGAACGCGACCGCGGAGGCCGCACGAACCCCGAGTGGAGCGGGCGCACGGGCGAGAGGCGGGGGGGGGGGGGGGGGCGGCCCCGCCCC
>JBLNEO010000158.1:0-4715 GCA_050262775.1 Pseudomonadota bacterium
TGGACGACAAGATCCACGCGCGGAGCACCGGGCCGTACTCGCTCGTCACCCAGCAGCCGCTCGGCGGCAAGGCGCAGTTCGGCGGCCAGCGCTTCGGCGAGATGGAGGTGTGGGCGCTCGAGGCGTACGGCGCCGCGTACACGCTCCAGGAGATGCTCACGATCAAGTCCGACGACACGGTCGGGCGCGTGAAGGCGTACGAGGCGATCGTCAAGGGCGAGAACATCGCCGAGCCGTCGATCCCGGAGTCGTTCAAGGTGCTCCTGAAGGAGATGCAGTCGCTCGGCCTCGACGTCCACGTCCTCTCGGAGGCGGGCGGCGAGGTCCAGGTGCGCGAGGAGGACGACGAGCTCCTCCGCGCCGCCGAGGAGCTCGGCATCGACCTCTCGCCCGGCTCGCTCCGCGCCGCCGCGCGGCAGCCGTCGGCCGAGGAGGTCGAGGAGGGCCAGGAGCGCGCCGACGTGGACGGCGAGCTGGCGCTGCCGAACGACGAGGCCCTGGACGACCTGGAGGACGTCGAGCTGACGCCCGGCGAGGAGGCCGAGGAGGAGGCCCAGGCCCAGGTGGGCCCGCTCGGTGACGGCGACGTCGACCTCGACGACTGATCGGCGACGGCACTAAGGAACCTTTCGAAGGCACAGAGAAAGAAGGCGCAGACACTTGGCACAGATCGACATCAACGACTTCGACGCGATCCGGATCGGGCTCGCTTCCCCGAAGCAGATCCGCGACTGGTCGATGGGCGAGGTCACGAAGCCGGAGACGATCAACTACCGCACCCTGAAGCCCGAGCGCGACGGGCTCTTCTGCGAGCGCATCTTCGGTCCGACGAAGGACTGGGAGTGCTACTGCGGCAAGTACAAGCGCGTCCGGTACAAGGGCATCATCTGCGAGCGCTGCGGCGTCGAGGTGACGCGGCAGAAGGTGCGCCGCGAGCGCATGGGGCACATCGACCTCGCCGCACCGGTCTCGCACATCTGGTTCTTCAAGGGCGTCCCGAGCCGCATCGGGTACCTCCTCGACATCGCCCCGCGCGAGCTCGAGAAGGTCCTCTACTTCGCCGCCTCGATCGTCACGGCCGTCGACACGGAGAAGCGCGCGGCCGACCTGAACCAGCTCGAGGACCAGGTTCGCGGCACGGCGTCGGAGATCGAGGTCGACCGCGACGAGCAGCTCGCCGCGCTCGAGCAGCGCCTCACCCGCAGGCGCGAGTACTTCGCCGCGGGCAAGGACAAGGACTTCGACGAGGACGACGACTTCTGGGCGCGGGGCCTCGCGAACTGGGCCGAGGACGAGGCGATCCCGCCGCTCGAGGAGGCGCGGACGCTCGCGGGCGGGATGCTCGCCGAGCTCGCCCGCCAGATCTCGACGGAGGACCGCAAGAAGATCCAGGAGCTCGTCCGCGACGCCGCGATCCGCGACGATCGCCGGCTCTCGCCGAAGGAGCTCGAGAACGTCGCCACGGCCGCCGAGCAGATCCGGGCCGCGCTCGCGCCGCTGCGGGCGGACCAGGAGGCGGCGACCGGCTCGAAGAAGGGCGCGGTTTCGAAGCACATCAACCGGATCCAGGAGGCGCTCCTGTCCGGCGCCGAGCTCGGTGCCGACGACCAGGGGATCGTCGCCGGCGTCGACGCGAAGAACCTCGAGAAGGTGCGCGGGCTCGGCAACGGGCTCCTCGCCGACGTGCTCGCGCGCGCCGACGACCAGACCGACCTGCGCGAGCTCGCGAACGACCTCTGCCTGCGCACCGACGGGAAGATCCAGAAGGAGGATCTCGACGTCCTCGTGCGCTGGGGGCTGAAGGTGCGCGAGATGTACCAGGACATGGAGGCGCGGCGCGAGGACACGCGCGAGGCCGCGGTCGAGGCGGTGCGCCGCCTCGAGCAGACGTGGCAGCTGTTCCGCGAGCTCGAGCCGAAGATGGTCGTCAACGACGAGCAGATCTTCCGCGAGCTCAAGGACCGCTTCGGGTCGCCGTACGGCTTCGGCGTCTACTTCCGCGGCGGCATGGGCGCCGAGGCGATCCGCGACCTGCTGAAGGACCTCGACCTCGTCAACGAGGCGGCGTCGCTCCGCTCGACGATCTCGACGTCCAAGGGGCAGAAGCAGCAGCGCGCGATCAAGCGGCTGAAGGTCGTCAACGCGTTCATCACCTCCGAGAACCGTCCCGAGTGGATGATCCTCGAGGCGATCCCGGTGATCCCGCCGGAGCTCCGTCCCATGGTGCAGCTCGACGGCGGCCGCTTCGCGACGTCCGACCTGAACGATCTCTACCGCCGGGTGATCAACCGGAACAACCGCCTCAAGCGGCTCCTCGACCTCGGCGCGCCGGAGATCATCGTCAACAACGAGAAGCGCATGCTCCAGGAGGCCGTCGACGCGCTGTTCGACAACGGCCGCCGCGGGCGCGCCGTGACCGGCCCGGGCAACCGGCCGCTGAAGTCGCTCTCCGACATGCTCAAGGGCAAGCAGGGCCGGTTCCGCCAGAACCTGCTCGGCAAGCGCGTCGACTACTCGGGCCGCTCGGTGATCGTCGCCGGGCCGACCCTTCGGCTGCACCAGTGCGGCCTGCCCAAGCTGATGGCGCTCGAGCTCTTCAAGCCGTTCATCATGAGCCGGCTCGTCGAGCGGAAGTCGGTCCAGAACATCAAGGCGGCGAAGAAGTACGTCGACTCGATGGTCCCGGAGGTCTGGGACGTGCTCGAGGAGGTCATCCAGGAGCACCCGGTGCTGCTCAACCGCGCGCCGACGCTGCACCGCCTCGGCATCCAGGCGTTCGAGCCGAAGCTCGTCGAGGGCAAGGCGATCCAGGTGCACCCGATGGTGTGCCACGCGTTCAACGCGGACTTCGACGGCGACCAGATGGCCGTCCACGTGCCGCTGTCCGCGGAGGCGCAGGCAGAGGCCCGGATCCTGATGCTCTCCGCGAACAACATCCTCTCGCCGGCGCACGGGCGCCCGCTCGCGACGCCGACGCAGGACATGATCCTCGGCCTCTACTTCCTCACCTACTCCGAGCAGGACCTCGGCGCGACGTCGGCGGTGGACCTCGACCCGCGCCCCAAGCGGTTCCGCACCGAGGAGGAGGTCGAGTTCGCGCTCGAGAGCAAGCAGGTCAACCTCCAGCAGCCGATCGAGTACCGGTGGGGCGACGAGCTCGTGCTCACCACGCCGGGTCGCGTGATCTTCAACGCCGAGGTCGACCGGGCGCTCTGGGAGGCGCTCGGCTCCGACGACCCCGACGCGGGCGCGTTCCACGACTACATCAACCGCTCGCTCACGAAGCGCGAGACGGACGGCTTCATCTCCGACCTCGTCGACCGCTACGGCTCGGCGCCGGTCTCGCGCGTGCTCGACACGATCAAGACCCTCGGCTTCCGGTTCGCCACGCAGGCGGGCGTGACCGTGTCGAAGAACGACATCGTGATCCCGCCCGACAAGGAGGAGATCCTCGCGGCGCACGAGGAGCGCGTGCGGACGATCGAGCTGCAGTACGAGCGCGGCCTCATCACCGACGAGGAGCGCCACGAGCAGATCGTCGCGATCTGGACGGAGGCGACCGACGCGGTGGCGGACGCGATGGAGCGGACGCTCTACGAGCTGAACCCGATCTACATGATGGCCAACTCGGGCGCCCGCGGGTCGTTCAAGCAGATCCGCCAGCTCGCGGGGATGCGCGGCCTGATGGCGAATCCGAAGGGCGAGATCATCGAGCGGCCGATCAAGGCCAACTTCATGGAGGGCCTGTCGGTGCTCGAGTACTTCATCTCGACCCACGGTGCCCGGAAGGGCCTCGCCGACACGGCGCTCCGCACCGCGGACTCGGGCTACCTGACGCGGCGTCTCGTGGACGTCTCGCAGGACGTGATCATCCGCGAGCTCGACTGCGGCACCGACGACCACATCGAGGTCCCGCTGTTCCTCACCGAGGGGCTCAACAAGAGCGCCGCAGGTCGGTTCCTCGCGGACGACGTCCGCAAGCCGTTGAAGGACGGGAAGCCCGGCAAGACCGTGATCGCCGAGAAGGGCGAGGAGATCTCGCTCCCGCGGCTCCGCGAGATCGCCGACGCGCTCGAGGAGGCGGCGCAGGACTACCGCCTCCCGGTCCGTTCGGTGCTCAAGTGCCGCAGCGAGTTCGGTGTGTGCCGGGCGTGCTACGGGACGTTCCTCGCCACCGGCGGCACGGCCGAGATCGGCGACGCGGTCGGAATCGTCGCCGCGCAGTCGATCGGCGAGCCGGGCACGCAGCTGACCATGCGCACGTTCCACACCGGCGGCGTCGCCGGCGCGGACATCACGCACGGCCTCCCGCGCGTCGTCGAGATCTTCGAGGCCCGCAACCCGAAGGGCGCCGCGACGCTCGCGCAGGTCGGCGGGCGGATCGACATCGAGGAGACGGAGCGCGGCCCGAAGGTGACGATCTTCCCGGAGGGCGTCGACGAGAACGGCGAGCCGCTGCCCGAGAAGGAGTACCAGCTGCCGCGCCGCACGCGCCTGCTCGTCACGAAGGGCGAGGTGATCGAGGCCGGCACGCCGCTCCACGAGGGCTCGCTCAACCCGGCCGAGCTGCTCGAGCTGCACGCCCAGGCCGGCAAGGGCTCGACGCCGACCGAGCTCTACCTCCTCGGCGAGGTGCAGAAGGTCTACAAGTCGCAGGGCGTCGACATCCACGACAAGCACATCGAGCTCATCGTCCGCCAGATGCTGAAGAAGGT
>JBLNEO010000159.1:0-5272 GCA_050262775.1 Pseudomonadota bacterium
TGGAGATCAGGGGCGTCGTGATCGACGCCGTCTTCACCGGCGGGCTGCCGGAGATCAATCACGCGGTGCGCATCGACGTTCCGGCGCGCGACGGCGTCGAGGCGCGGACGCTGATCGCGGAAGTGCAGCAGCACCTCGGCGACGACCGCGTCCGTGCGGTCGCGATGGACTCGACCGACGGACTCGCGCGGGGAATCGACGTCGTCGACACCGGCGAGGCGATCTCCGTCCCCGTCGGTGACCAGACGCTCGGCCGCATCTGGAACGTCCTCGGCGACCCCGTCGACAACAAGGAGGCCGCGACGGGCGACCGCTCGCCGATCCACCGCGACCCGCCGACGTTCCGCGACCTCTCGCCGAAGGTCGAGATCTTCGAGACCGGGATCAAGGTGATCGACCTGATCGCGCCGTACATCCGCGGCGGCAAGGTCGGGCTGTTCGGCGGTGCCGGCGTCGGCAAGACGGTGCTGATCCAGGAGCTGATCCACAACATCGCGCGGCAGCACGGCGGCGTCTCCGTGTTCGCGGGCGTCGGCGAGCGCACGCGCGAGGGGAACGACCTCTTCCTCGAGATGGAGGAGTCGGGCGTCCTCGACAAGGTCGCGCTCGTGTACGGGCAGATGAACGAGCCGCCCGGCGCGCGCCTCCGCGTGGCGCTGTCGGGCCTGACGATGGCCGAGCACTTCCGCGACCAGGGGCAGGACGTCCTCTTCTTCGTCGACAACATCTTTCGCTTCGTGCAGGCGGGCTCCGAGGTCTCGGCGCTCCTCGGACGGATGCCGAGCGCCGTCGGCTACCAGCCGACGCTCGCCACGGAGATGGGGCAGCTGCAGGAGCGCATCACCTCCACGCGCGAGGGCTCCGTCACCTCCGTGCAGGCGATCTACGTGCCCGCGGACGACCTCACCGACCCTGCGCCGGCCAACACGTTCGCGCACCTCGACGCCACGACCGTGCTCTCCCGCGCGATCGTGGAGCAGGGCATCTACCCGGCCGTCGACCCGCTCGACTCGACGTCGCGCGCGCTCTCGCCGGGGATCGTCTCGGACGAGCACTACGCGACGGCGACCGCCGTGCAGCAGGTGCTCCAGCGCTACAAGGACCTGCAGGACATCATCGCCATCCTCGGGATCGACGAGCTCACGGACGAGGACAAGGTCGTCGTCTCGCGGGCCCGGAAGATCCAGCGCTTCCTCTCGCAGCCGAACTTCGTCGCGGAGCAGTTCACCGGCCGCGCGGGCGAGTACGTGAAGCTCGAGGACACGATCCGCGGCTTCCAGGAGATCCTCGACGGCAAGCACGACGACCTGCCCGAGCAGGCCTTCTACATGGTCGGCCCCATCGAGCAGGCGGTCGAGGCCGCCGAGCAGCAGGCCCAGGCGGCATAGCGTTGGCCGAGCGCCCCAAGTTCGACGTCTCGGTCGTCACGCCCGACGGGCCCGCGTTCGAGGGCGACGTCGAGATGCTGATCGTCCCCGGCGCGGCCGGCGAGATCGGCGTCCTGGCGCGACACGCGCCGCTCGTGGCGACGTTGAAGGCGGGCTCGACGCGGGCGTACCGGTCGGTGGACGGCGACGACGTCGTCGAGCTGGCGACCGGCCCCGGCTTCTTCAAGGTCGAGCTCGACCGGGCGATCGCGCTCGTCGACGACGCCGTGGACGCGAAGCAGATCGACCCGAAGCGCGCGCAGGAGCAGCTCGACGCGGCGCGCGCGGAGCTGGAGCGGGTCGACCGCGGCGAGTCGCAGGCCGACCGGTGGCAGCTCGAGCAGCGCATCAAGCACGCGGAGAACCAGCTCCGCGTCTCCGAGACGCCGCTCGGCTGAGTCGGCGCATGCGGGCGACCGTCCGGGAGACGAGAGAGGTCGCGCAGGGGACGCTGCTCGTCCTCTTCGCCGTCGACGACTACCCCGCGTACCGGCCCGGCGCGTACTTCTGGGTCGAGCTCCCCGACCGCGGACACAACGACGAGAAGGGGCTGCGCCGCCACATCTCGCTCGTCACCTCGCCCACCGAGACGGGTGTCGTGGGGCTCGCGACGCGGCTCCGCGACACGGCGTTCAAGCGCACGCTCGCCGAGCTGCAGGTCGGGGACGAGGTGGAGGTCGAGGAGCCGAAGGGGTCGTTCCTGCTCCCGGAGGACACCGCGCCCGAGTACGTCTTCGTCGCGGGCGGGATCGGGATCACCGTCTTCCGCTCGATGCTCCGCTACATCGCCGACACGGCGTCGCCCTACCGCGTCACGCTCGTCGACTCGAACCGCGACCGGGCGTCGACGCCGTTCCTCGACGAGCTCGCCGAGCTCGAGGAACGGATCCCGGGCCTCCGCGTCGTCCTGACCATGACCGACGACCCCGAGTGGGAGGGGGAGCGGCGCCGCGTCGACCCGTCGATGCTCGCGGACGTCCTCGGCGGCCTCGACGACCGCACGTTCCTCGTCGCCGGCCCGCCGGCGATGGCCGAGGGGGTGGCGGAGGCGCTGCGCGAGGCGGGCGTGCCGGAGGAGCGCGTTCGCGCGGACCGGTTCAGCGGCTACTAGCCGAGCCGCTACAGTTCGGCCGTACCCCCGGAGAGCTTTGAACGGCAGCTTGGCGACCGGGTCACCAAACGCCTAAAGCGCTCGGGCCCGAGCCTCCGGCGCTAGGCGGAGGAGGCGCGCATGGCGGAGCGGATCGAGAGGCTGAGACGACTCCTCGACGAGCGGATCGTCGTGCTCGACGGCGCCTGGGGCGTGCTCCTGCAGGGTCGCGGCCTCACCGAGGAGGAGTGGCGCGGCGAGGCGTTCGCCACCCACCCGCGCGACGTCAAGGGCGACCCCGACCTCCTCAACCTGACGCGCCCCGAGCTCGTGCGCGAGATCCACGACGCCTACCTCGCGGCCGGCGCCGACATCACGACGACGAACACGTTCACCGCGACGTCGATCGGCCAGGCCGACTACGGGCTCGAGCACGCGGTGCGCGAGATGAACCTCGCGGGCGCGCGGCTCGCGCGCGAGGCGGCCGACGCACGCGGCGGCTTCGTCGCCGGCTCGGTCGGCCCGCTCAACGTGACGCTCTCGCTGTCGCCGAAGGTGGACGACCCCGCCTACCGTCAGGTCGGGTTCGACGACGTCGTCGAGGCGTACGTGGAGCAGATGCGCGCGCTCGCGGAAGGGGGAGTCGACCTGTTCCTCGTCGAGACGATCTTCGACACGTTGAACGCAAAGGCGGCGATCGTCGCCGCGGGCGCGGCCGCGCCGGACGTGCCGCTGTGGCTCTCGTTCACCGCGGTCGACCGCAGCGGCCGCAACCTCTCCGGTCAGACGAGCGACGCGTTCTGGACGTCGATCGAGCACGCCGACCCGCTCGTCGTCGGGGTCAACTGCTCGCTCGGAGCGACGGAGATGCGGCCCTTCCTCGAGGAGCTCGCGCACGTCGCGACGACGTACGTCTCGTGCCATCCGAACGCTGGCCTCCCGAATGCGCTCGGGCTCTACGACGAGCACGCGCACGACACGAGTCGGATCCTCGGCGAGTTCGCGCGCGACGGGCTCGTGAACGTCGTCGGCGGCTGCTGCGGCACGACGCCGGAGCACACGCGCGCGATCGCGGAGGCGGTCGACGGCGTGGCGCCGCGGACGCTCCCGGAGCCGCGGCGCCGGCCCTGCTTCAGCGGGCTCGACCGGTTCGAGATCGGCCCGGACACGGGCTTCGTGCTGATCGGCGAGCGCACGAACGTGACGGGCTCGGCGCGCTTCCGCCGGCTGATCGAGGCGGACGACTTCGGCGGCGCCGTCGAGGTCGCGCTCGAGCAGGTGCGCGGCGGCGCCAACCTGCTCGACGTGAACATGGACGCCGACCTGCTCGAGGCGGAGCGGGCGATGACGACCTTCCTGAACGTGATCGCGACGGAGCCGGAGGTGGCGCGGCTGCCGATCGTGGTCGACTCGTCGCGGTGGTCGGCGCTCGAGGCGGGGCTGAAGTGCCTGCAGGGCAAGGGGATCGTGAACTCGATCTCGCTCAAGGAGGGGGAGGAGGCGTTCCTCGAGCAGGCGCGGACGATTCGCCGGTACGGGGCCGGCGTCGTCGTGATGGCGTTCGACGAGGAGGGGCAGGCGGTCGACACGGACCGCCGCGTCGCCATCTGCGGCCGGGCGTACGACCTGCTCACGCAGAGGGTCGGGTTCCCGCCCGAGGACATCGTGTTCGACCCCAACGTGCTCGCCGTGGCCACCGGGATCGAGGAGCACGCCGAGTACGCGCGCTCCTTCATCGACGCCCTGCGGCGAATCAAGGAGCGCTGTCCCGGGGCGCTCACCTCGGGCGGGATCTCGAACCTCTCGTTCTCGTTCCGCGGCAACGACGCCGTCCGCGAGGCGATGCACGCCGTCTTCCTCTACCACGCGATCCACGCCGGGCTCGACATGGGGATCGTCAACGCCGGGCAGCTCGCGGTCGTCGAGGACATCCCGCCGGACCTGCGCGAGGCCGTGGAGGACGTGCTCTGGAACCGGCGGCCCGACGCCACGGACCGGCTCGTCGAGCTCGCCGACGCGTACCGCAACGAGGGCGCGACCGCGCGGGAGCGCGACCTCTCGTGGCGCGAGGCACCCGTGGAGGCGCGGCTCTCGTACGCCCTCGTCCACGGGATTGTCGACTTCATCGAGGCCGACACCGAGGAGGCGCGGCAGAAGCTCCCGCGCCCGCTCGACGTGATCGAGGGGCCGCTGATGGACGGGATGAAGGTCGTCGGCGACCTGTTCGGCGACGGCCGCATGTTCCTCCCGCAGGTCGTGAAGTCGGCGCGGGCGATGAAGCGCGCCGTCGCCTACCTCGAGCCGTTCATGGAGGAGGAGAAGGCGGGGGGCGGCGGCTCGCAGGGGAAGGTCGTCCTCGCCACGGTCAAGGGCGACGTGCACGACATCGGCAAGAACATCGTCGGCGTCGTGCTCGGCTGCAACAACTACGAGGTGGTCGACCTCGGCGTGATGGTGCCCGCGGCGAAGATCCTGGACACCGCGGTCGCCGAGGGCGCGGACGTCATCGGCCTGTCCGGGCTGATCACCCCGTCGCTGGACGAGATGGTCTCGGTCGCGCAGGAGATGCAGCGCCGGGGCCTGAAGCTGCCGCTGCTGATCGGCGGGGCCACCACGTCGCGCCAGCACACCGCGGTGAAGATCGCCCCGGCCTACGAGCAGCCGGTGGTGCACGTGATCGACGCATCCCGCGTGGTCGGCGTCGTCTCGAAGCTGCTCGACCCCGACCGCAAGACCGAGCTCGACGCCACGAACC
>JBLNEO010000160.1:0-5375 GCA_050262775.1 Pseudomonadota bacterium
CGACGCGCTCGACGGCGGCAAGCGCCTGATGGGCTTCGGCCATCGCGTCTACCGGGCGGAGGACCCGCGCTCGCGGATCCTGAAGCGGACGGCGAGGGAGCTCGGGTCGCCCCAGATCGAGGTCGCCGAGGAGCTCGAGGAGGCGGCGCGTGCCGAGCTGCGCCGGCGCAAGCCGGACCGCCCGCTCGAGACGAACGTCGAGTACTACTCCGCCGTCGTGCTCGACGTGGCGGAGATCCCGCCGCCGCTCGTGCCCGCGATGTTCGCGTGCTCGCGCGTCGCCGGCTGGTCGGCGCACATCCTCGAGCAGAAGCGGACCGGACGCCTCTTCCGACCGTCGGCGCGCTACGTCGGGCCCGGCGAGCGCTCGCTCTCGACCGTCTGAGCGTGAACCTCCCGGAGGCAGCCGCGCGGGCGGACGAGCTCGCGCGCGCCGGGGACGCACGGCAGCTCTCGGACCTCCGTCGGGAGTGGGACGACGAGGTCGAGGCGGCGGCGCGCGACGGGGACTACCGCGTGCGCGCGATCGCCTACCGCGCGCTCGGGCAGTTCCGTTACCGCGAGAAGCGCGAGCTGCTGCGGCGCGGCCTCGAGGACGAGAGCCCCGTCGCCCGCGGCGCCGCGCTCCTCTCGCTCGAGCTGCTCGCCCGCGACCGTCCCGGTGACGTCAACGACGCCCGGGGTTTGCTCCACGAGCTCGTGAGCCACGACCCCAACGGCGCCGTTCGGCGGCTGGCGATCGCCGCGCTGCGGCATGGGTCGCCGGAGCGGCACACGATCGTCCTCCTCCAGGGGCTCGCCGACGACGACGACGCCGACAGGGAGCTGCGGGCGACCGCCGCGAGGGTCGCGGCCGAGCTGACGAAGAAGAGTCGAGCCCGCTAGCGCCGTCCTACGCGCGCGACGTGCAGGCGGTGCATACGCGCTTCTCGATCTGGCGTCCGCACGAGGGGCAGCTCCGCCGGCGCGCACGCCACTCGAGCATCGACTTCTGCACGCCCATCGTCATCATCAGGAAGCCGACGCCGGTCGTCGCGGCGAAGAGCCCGGCGAGCTGCGGGGTGATTCCGGTCATCGCAACCTTCTCTCGGACCTACTGGGACTCGCGGCGCCTCCGCCTCGCGTGCGGGTGCGCCTGGAAGTACAACTCCCGTCGGCGTCTATCGGATACGTGCGTGTAGAGCTCCGTCGTCGAGAGGTCCGCGTGACCGAGCATCTCCTGGACGCTGCGGAGGTCCGCACCGCCCTCGAGGAGGTGCGTCGCGAACGAGTGGCGCAGCAGGTGCGGATGGACGCGCCCCGGCTCGAGCCCTGCCTTGTCGGCGAGGCGCCGGAGGATGAGGAAGGCGCCGGCGCGGGTGAGCGCGCCGCCGCGGGCGTTGAGGAACAGCTCGGGTCGGTGGCGGGTGTCGAGGTGCGGTCGCCCGCGCGCGAGGTAGCGCCGGAGCGACTCCGCCGCCTCGCGTCCGATCGGGACGAGGCGCTCCTTCGAGCCCTTGCCGAGCGCGCGGATGAGGCGGTTCTCGAGATCCACGGCGGCACGCTCGAGCCCGACGGCTTCCGAGACGCGCAGTCCGGCGCCGTAGAGGAGCTCCACGAGCGCGCGGTCGCGCAAGGTGCGCGGCGTCGTTCCGGTCGCGGCGTCGATGAGGCGCTCCGCCTCGCCGGGGGAGAGGGTCCGCGGCAGGCGGCGCGTCCGTCGCGGGAGATCGAGCTCGGCCGCCGGGTTGTCGGCGCGCTCGCCGAGCATCGTCAGGTGCCGGAAGAACGCGCGGAGCGCCGCCGCGCGCCGGGCGATCGTCGCGGGTGCGAGACCCTGCGCCCGCAGATCGGCGAGGTAGTGCTCGAGGTCCTCCAGGTCGGCGCGACCGGGTGCGCCGCCGAGCCACGCCGAGAAGTGCGCGAGGTCGCGCCGGTAGGCCTCGACCGTGCGCGGCGCGCGGCGCGCGGCGAGGAGCGCGAGGAAGCCGTCGAGCTGTGCGTCGCGGGGCGTCTGCGTCACGGGACCCGTGGGATTCGCCTCCGGCGGCCGTGCACCTTCCCGCCGCCACCGTCACGGATCCGGCACACGATCGCGACCCACCGGTGCGTGGTTTCGACGTACGCTCGCGCGTGAGCAGGCGGGAGGGTCGGGACCCGAGGTGACACCCGCGCGAGTGCCTCTAGGACCGCGGGTGCGCCCGGTCGTAGACGCGCCGCAGCCGTCTCGCGTCCACGTGCGCGTACACCTGGGTCGTCGAGAGCGATGCGTGCCCGAGCAGCTCCTGGATCGTGCGCAGGTCGGCACCGCCCTCGAGGAGGTGCGTCGCGAAGGCGTGCCGCAGGCGGTGCGGGTGCGGCAGCGTCCGCCGGAGCGTCGACGTGTCGAGACGGCGCCCGCGCGCGGACAGGAACAGCGCGTCGGCGGCGCCGCGCGCGAGCTGCGGCCGCGCCTCGCGCAGGTAGCGCGCGAGCCAGTGCGCCGCCTCCTCGCCGAGCGGCACGACGCGCTCCTTGCCGCCCTTCCCGCGGACGTGGAGGTGTTCCTGCTCGAAGTCCACGTCCGCGAGGTCGAGCGCGACCGCCTCGGCGCTGCGGAGTCCGGCGGAGTACACCAGCTCGACGAGCGCACGGTTCCGGAGCGCGAGCGGGCCGTCGCCCTCCAGCGCGGCGAGCACGTCCTCGACCTCGGCCGCCCTCGGTGCGTCCGGCAGGCGCCGGCCCCGACGTGGGGCGAAGGAGCCGTCGGGCACCCGTGCAGGCCCGAGCGCGTGGCGGAGGAGCGCTCGCGCAGCCGCGAGCTTCCGCGCGATCGTCGACGCGGCCAGCCGCCGGGGTCGGCCGCGACCGAGCTCGGCCGCCCACTCGGCGAAGACCCGGACGTCGACGCCGTCGAGCGAGGTTCCCCGGGCGTCGAGCCAGCGCTCGAACGCGCGGAGGTCGGAACGGTAGGCGCGGCGGGTCCCGTCCGACAGGCCCGGGCTCGCGAGGAACCGCTCGATCGCGGCGTGGGTGTCCACGGCGACGGGTTCGCCGCCGGGTATAGGATCGCCTGCCCGTGCACGCCGACGAGCTGACCCGCCGCCTCGCGGAGCTGGCGATCGCGTTCGGCGCGAACGTCCAGCCTGGGCAGATCGTGTTCGTGCAGGCGGAGCCGGAGCACGCCCCGCTCGTGCATGCGCTCGCCGCCGAGGCGTACCGCCGGGGCGCGCGGTTCGTGGACGCGTTCTACTTCGACCCGCGCGTGAAGCGCGCCCGCATCGCGTTCGCGCCCGAGGAGACGCTCGACTTCGTGCCGCCGTGGTATGCGCAGCGGATGCTCTCCCTCGGCGAGGAACGGGCCGCGCGCGTGTGGGTCACCGGCACGACGGCGCCTGGCCTCTTCGACGACCTCGATCCCGCGCGCGCCGGACGGGACCTGCTCCCGCGGCTCGCCGAGACCGGCAAGGTGGTCAACGACCGCACGACGAACTGGACGATCGTGCCGTACCCGACGGAGGGCTGGGCGCGACAGGTGCACCCCGAGCTCGACGGGCAGGCCCTGCCGCGGTTGACGGACGAGCTCGCGCACGTCCTCCGCCTCGACGAGGACGACCCCGTCGCCGCATGGCACGCGCGCTTCCGCGACACCGGCTCGGCGGCGGAGCGCCTCACGGAGCGGCGATTCGACGCGCTCCGGTTCGACGGCCCGGGAACGGAGCTCACGGTCGGGCTGCTGCCGAGCTCGCGCTGGGCGGCGGCGACGTTCACGACGATCGACGGCCTCGAGCACAAGCCGAACCTCCCCTCGGAGGAGGTCTTCACGACGCCCGATCCGACGCGCGCGGACGGCCACGTCACCGCGACGAAGCCGCTCGTCTTCGCCGACGGGTCCTCCGTCCGCGGCCTTCGCGTGCGCTTCGAGGGCGGTCGAGCCGTGGAGATCGACGCCGACGACGGCGGGGACAACCTTCGCACGCGGGTTGCGAAGGACGAGGGCGGCTCGCATCTCGGCGAGGTCGCCCTCGTCGACCGCGAGGGGCGCATCGGCCCGCTCGGGACGGTCTTCTACGACACCTTGCTCGACGAGAACGCGGCGAGCCACCTCGCGCTCGGCGCCGGCTTCGGCTTCGCCGTCGAAGACGAGGCCGACGCCGCCCGCGTCAACCAGAGCGGCATCCACGTCGACTTCATGATCGGCGGGGACGACGTCGACGTCACGGGCCTCACGCGCGACGGCGGCGAGGTGCCGGTGCTCCGAGGCGGGGCATGGCAGATCTGACGCCGCCGGCGGGGCTGGTCGAGCGGCTCGCCGAGCTCGCCGTCGCGTTCGGCGCGAATGTCCGCGAGGGCCAGATCGTCGGCGTCACGGCCTATCTCGGCGGCCACGAGCCCCTCGTCCACGCGATCGCCGAGGCGGCCTACCGTCGCGGCGCGCGCTTCGTCGACGTCAACTGGTTCGACCCGCGGGTGAAGCGCGCACGGATCGAGCACGCCGCCGACGACACGCTGGACTACGTGCCTCCCTGGTACGGCGGCCGCTGGCTCGCACTCGGCGACGAGCGCGGCGCCTACGTCGCGATCACGGGGCCGACCGAGCCGGGGATCCTCGACGACCTCGACCCCGCACGCGCGGGCAAGGATCGCCTCCCGAGCGTCAAGGAGTCGCTCGTGGTCACGAACGCGCGCACCGTGAACTGGACGATCGTGCCCTTCGTCACCGAGGCGTGGGCGCGGCTCGTGCGACCCGACGTGCCCGTCGAGGAGGCGTATGCGGTCCTCTGGGACGAGATCGCGCACGTCTGCCGCCTCGACGAGGACGACCCGGTCGCAGCCTGGGGCGCGCGGATGGACGCCAACGAGCGGGCCGCGACGCGCCTCACCGAGCTCGCGTTCGACACGCTCCGCTACCGCGGCCCGACGATCGACCTCGAGGTCGGCCTGCTGCCGACGTCGCGGTGGAACCACACGCGGTTCGCGACGGTCGACGGGCACCCGCATCACCCGAACGTGCCGTCCGAGGAGGTCTTCACCTCGCCGGACCCCACGCGGGCCGAGGGCTGGGTGGAGTCGACGAAGCCGCTCGTGCTCGCCGACGGCTCGGTGATCCGCGGGCTCCGAGTCCGCTTCGAGGACGGTCGCGCGGTCGAGATCGAGGCCGACGAGGGCGGCGAGACGCTCCGCACGCGCGTCGACGTGGACGAGGGCGGCAGGCGCCTCGGCGAGGTCGCGCTCGTCGACCGCGAGGGTCGGATCGGGCCGCTCGGGACGATCTTCTACGACACCTTGCTGGACGAGAACGCGGCCAGCCACCTGGCGCTCGGCGCCGGCTTCCCGTGGGCCGTCGGCGACGCGGACGAGGCGAACGTCAACGAGAGCGCCGTCCACGTCGACTTCATGATCGGGAGCGACGAGGT
>JBLNEO010000161.1:0-6680 GCA_050262775.1 Pseudomonadota bacterium
GGCGCCGATCGTCGTCGGGATCAGGGCGACGAGCAGCGCGATCAGCACCGTCTGCGAGAGCTCGGTGTCCGCGTACAGCGCAAACGGGCGCAGCGTCACCGTCGCGACGAGGAAGGTGATCGTGAGCCCGGCGAGGAGGATGTTGAGCGCGATCTCGTTCGGCGTCTTGCGGCGCTCCGCGCCTTCGACGAGGGCGATCATGCGGTCGAGGAAGGAGCGCCCCGGCTCCTGGGTCACCTCCACGACGAGGCGGTCGGAGAGCAGGCGCGTGCCGCCCGTCACGGCCGAGCGGTCGCCGCCGGCCTCGCGGATGACGGGAGCCGACTCGCCCGTGATCGCCGACTCGTCGACGGACCCGACGCCCTCGATCACCTCACCGTCGGCCGGGATCACGTGCCCCGCCTCGACGACGACGACGTCGCCGCGCCGCAGCTCGGGCGCGGGCACCTCCTCGAGCCCGCCCCCGTCCGTGCGCCGGAAGGCACTCGTCGTCGTGCGCGTCGCGCGCAGCGCGTTCGCCTGCGCCTTCCCGCGGCCTTCGGCGACCGCCTCGGCGAAGTTGGCGAAGAGCACCGTCAGCCACAGCCAGACGGCGATCGTGCCGGTGAACCAGAGCGGCTCCTGAGCCCCGCTCGCGACGAGGTCGTGGACGACGATCACCGTCGTGACGACGCTGCCGAGCTCCACGATGAAGATGACCGGGTTGCGGACGAGCGTCCGCGGGTCGAGCTTGCGGAAGGAGCCGCGGATCGCCGCGCCGACGATCTCCTTCGTGAACAGACGGCTCTGCGGCCTCGTCACGACGTCTCCTCGTCGAGCGCCAGGTTCAGCTCGAGCACGTTCACGCCGGGCTCGCCGAGCAGGCCGAGGAAGCGGCCGTCGGTGTGCTCGTCGACGAGCTCCGCCACGCGCTCCGGGTCGAGCCCGCGCTCCTGCGCCACGCGTGCGGTCTGCAGGCGTGCGTCGGCGGGCGAGATGTGGGGATCGATGCCGGAACCCGAGGTGACGACGGCGTCCACCGGGATGTCGCCGATCCCGAGGCCGGGGTTGTACGGCCGCTCCAGCTTCAGGATCGCCTGCGCCCGCGCGCGCACGAGCTCCGTCAGCTCGGGGCTCGTCGGCCCCAGGTTCGCGAACGTCGTGCCGGCGGCGTCGTAGGCGGGGTCGGTGCCCGACGGCCGTGGATGGAAGTACTCCGGCCGCGTGAACGCCTGCGCGGCGAGCCGCGAGCCCACGACCCGGCCGTCGCGCTCGACGAGGCTTCCGTCGGCCCGCCCGGAGGCGACGAGCTGGGCGGCGCCGGTGAACACGACCGGGTAGACGATCCCGAACGCGACCGACACCACGAGCACGCCGAGCACGGTGCGGCCGAGCGTCCTCACGAGAGCCCCTCCACGATCGGCCCGAGCGTCAGCGCCGGGAAGATCATCAGGACGGCGGTGAGGACCACGACCGAGACGAGCAGCACGGCGAAGGTGGGGCCGTCGGTGCGGAACGTCCCAGCGGAGGCCGGCACCGTCCGCTTGGCGGCCAGCGCGCCACCGAGCGCGAGCGCGGCGACCATCGGCACGAACCGTCCCAGCCAGAGCGCGACGGTGCCGATCAGCGCCGAGAACTCGGTCGCCCCGTACCCGGCGAAGGCGCTGCCGTTGTTGTTCGACTGCGAGTCGAGCGCGTAGAGCGCCTCCGAGAAGCCGTGTGCCCCCGGGTTGAGGACGGACTCGAGCCCGGCGTCGGTCGTGATCGACATCGCCGTCAGGACGAGCACCATCGCCGGCACGAACAGGGCGCCCACCGCCGCGAGCTTGATCTCGCGCGCCTCGATCTTCTTGCCGAGGTACTCGGGCGTCCGTCCGACCATCAGGCCCGCGATGAAGACCGTGATGAGGACGAAGAAGATCATCCCGTAGAGGCCCGAGCCGACGCCGCCGAAGATCACCTCGCCCGTGAAGATGTTCACGATCGCGACGGCGCCGCCCGCCGCGGTGAGGGCGTCGTGGCCCCCGTCGACCGAGCCGTTCGACGCGTTCGTCGTCGCGACCGCCCAGGTGGAGGTGGCGGCGATGCCGTTGCGCACCTCCTTGTCGGCCATGTTGCCGCCGCTCTGGCCGCCGCCGGCCGTGATGTCGACGCCCGAGTCGCGCAGCACCTGTGACCCGTGTTGCTCCGCGGGCAGGAGCACGGCGAGGCCGATGAGGAACATCGCCAGCATCGCGCCGAAGATCGGCAGCGCCTGCCTGCGCGCGTTCACCATCCGCCCGAACATGAACACCTGAGCCGCCGGGATCAGGAGGATGGCGAGCATCTCGAGGAAGTTCGAGAACGGCGTCGGATTCTCGAAGGGCACCGCGGAGTTCGAGTTGTAGAAGCCGCCGCCGTTCGTCCCCAGCTGCTTGATCGCCACCTGCGTGGCCGCCGGCCCGCGCGCGATCACCTGTTGCCCTCCCTCGACCGTGGTCGCCGTCGCGGCGCCGTCGAACGTCTGGACGACGCCCTGCGAGATCAGGAGCACCGCGAGGACGGCCGACAGGGGCAACAGCACGTAGACGAGCGAGCGGTAGAGGTCGACCCAGAAGCTTCCGAGCGTGGAGGCGCGGCGCCGCGCGAACCCGCGGACGACGGCCGCGAGCACGGCCATGCCGGCGGCCGCCGAGACGAAGTTCTGCACCGCCAGCCCCGCCATCTGGCTGAGGTGCGACATCGTGGTCTCGCCCCCGTAGTACTGCCAGTTCGTGTTCGTGACGAAGCTCGCCGTCGTGTTGACGGCGATGTGCGGGCGCACGGCTCCGAGGCCGTCCGGGTTGAGCGGCAGCGAGCCCTGGAGCCGGAGGAGCGCGTAGAGCAGGGCGGAGAACACGCCCATGAACGTCAGGGCGCTGAAGGCGTAGGCCTTCCACGTCTGCTCGGCGTCGGGGCGCGAGCCGACGAGCCGCAGGAACCCTCGTTCGATCGCGTCGAGCCAGCGCGGGACCCGCAGCGTCCCGTTGTACACGCGCGCCATGTAGAGGCCGAGCGGGTAGGCGACCAGCGTGAGGACGGCGGCGTAGACCGCGATCTGCGCGATCCCGTTGGCCGTCACAGGCGCTCCCCGCGGAACAGGGCATAGACGAGGTATCCGAGGACGAGCAGCGAGAGCAGCAGTCCGATGCCGTCGGACGCCGTCATCACGTGCGGCTCAGCAGGACGACCAGCGCGTACGCGAAGGCGAAGCACGCGACGGTGATGAGGATCCCGAGCAGCTCGACCATCAGCGCTCGTCCAGCGCAGCGGGCGCCTCGATCGCCCTCGCAGACGGACGGATGCCGAGCCCGTCGGTGCCCGGGATTGCGTCCACGAGGCGACCGTACGCGGGGCCCGCTCAACGCCGTCTTGAGATCACGGCGCGGCGCCTCAAAGCGGTCTTAAGAGCCGGGATCGACGAGCCGGTAGCCCGCGCCGGGCTCGGTCACGAGGTAGCGCGGGCTCGACGGGTCGGGCTCGAGCTTGCGGCGCAGGTGCGAGACGTAGACGTGCAGGTAGTGCGCCTCGACCTGGTAGGACGGCCCCCACACCTCCCGCAGCAGCATCCTGTGGGTGAGGAGGCGTCCCGGGTTCTGCGCGAGGACGCGCAGCAGGTCGAACTCGTGCGGCGTGAGCCTCACCGGACGGCCCGCCATCGTCACGACCCGCTCGGGGACGTCGATTCGAAGCGCACCGATCTCGAGCACCGGCTCCTGCGCCGGTGCGGCGCGTCGGGCGACGGCACGCAGACGCGCGAGCAGCTCGTCGACGCTGAACGGCTTCGTCACGTAGTCGTCGGCGCCTGCGTCGAGCGCGGCGATCTTCTGGCGCTCCTCGCCGACCGCGGAGAGCACGATCACGGCCGCGTCGCTCCACCGGCGCAGCTCCCGGCAGACCTCCGTGCCGTCGCCGTCCGGGAGCACGAGGTCGAGGATGACCGCGTCAGGCGGGCGTGCCGCCGCTGCGACCAGCGCGTCCGCCGCGGTCGCGGCCGTGGCGACCTCGTACCCCGCCGCACGAAGCGTCGTCTTCAGCGCCCGCAGGATCTGCGGCTCGTCGTCGACGACGAGGACGTGTCGTCCCGTCACGCCTGCAGGCCCGCCGGGATCTCCACCACGGGCAGGGCGAGCGCGAACGTCGCGCCCTGGCCGGGGCGGGACTCCGCCCAGACGCGACCGCCGTTCGCCTCGGCGAACCCGCGCGCGATCGCGAGGCCCAGGCCGGCGCCCGAGCTCGGGTCCGAACCGTGCCGGTAGAAGGGCTCGAAGACGCGCTCGAGCTCCTCATCCGGGACGCCGGGGCCCTGGTCGACGACCCGTACGATCGCCTCCTTGCGGGTCGCCGTGACCCGCACGTGCACGTGCGCGTCGGGCGGCGAGAAGCGCAGCGCGTTCTCGACGAGGTTCGCCAGCACGCGCTCGACCTGCGTCGCGTCGACACGGACGAGCGGTCCCTCGCCGGTCACGTCCACGCGATCGTGCGCGGCGAGTGCGTCCACCGTCTCCCGTACGAGGTCGTCGAGCCGCCACACCTCGAACTCGGGCTCCGCGCCTCCCGCCTCGAGACGCGACAGGTCGAGCAGATCGTCGACGATGCGCGCGAGCCGTCCCGCCTCGACGTCGATCGTGTCGAGCAGCTCCTCGCGGTCGGCCTCGGTGAGGGCGAGGCTGCGGCTGCGGAGGCCGTCGATCGCCGTCCGGATCCCGGTCAGCGGCGAGCGGAGGTCGTGCGAGACGGCCCGAAGGAGCGCCGTCTTGACGAGATCGCTGCGCCTGAGCGTCTCCGCCTCCAGCGCCTCGCGCTCCAGTCGGTCGCGGTCGACCGCCACCGCCAGCAGTGCGGCCAGCGGCGGGAGGAACCGCTGTCGCACCGGCACCGGCGGATCGGCGCCCTCGGGCACGTACAGCGTCCCGACCGCCCGCGAGTCGACCGCGAGCGGGTAGGGGGACATCGCCGTCGGCGGTCGGTGCGGCGGGCCGAGCTCGATCTGCGCGCCGTCCACGCCGAGCACGCCCGCGGCCCGATCGGCGACCGCGGGCAGCTCGTCCTCGAGCTTGCGGCCGCGCAGGAGCTCGGTGGCGAGTGCGGCCAGGACGGAGGACTCGAGCGCGCGCTGCTCGGCCTCGATCGCACGGCGGCGCGAGCGCGCCGCGAGCTCGCTGACGACGACCGCGGTCACGAGGTAGACGGCGAGGGCGAACCAGTTCGTCCGCTCGGCGAGCGAGAAGGTGTGCCGGGGCGGCAGGAAGAACCAGTTGAACGCGAGCATGCTCGCCACCGACACCGGCACCGCGAACGTGAGCCCGTACAGGACCGCGATCGGCAGGACGGCGAACAGGTAGAGCACCCCGAGGCTGAGCACGGGCACCCACCGCTCCACGATGCCGATCACGACCGTCACCGCGACCACCGCCGCGGCACTCGCGGCCGCCGCGACGAGCAGGCCCTGCCGGTCTCGCCTCACGCCGCGGAGCGTACTCCCGCCTGCGGAGGGTCCCGGGGCGCCTACGTGCGGCGCGCGAGCCGGCGCTCGAGGCGCCGCCGGTGCCGCCCTCGACGGCGGGCGTAGGCCGCTCGCTGGACGAGCAGCGTCAGCACCCCTGCGGCGAGGATCGACGAGAGGTTGATCAGCAGCTGCGCCGCCGCGCCGGCGACCTCGCGCCAGTCGCCGTAGGCCGCCGCGACGCCCACGTTCGCGGCCGCCGGGATCGTCGTCACCGAGATGAGCACGCCCACGAGCGCGCCCGACTTGGCCGTCGTCAGCGACAGCATCCCCGCGATCCCGGCGAGCACGGCGACGAGCACCGAGTACCAGTTCGGGTCGGAGATGAAGAGGGTCTCCGGATGCGTCGTCCGCTCCGCCGGCGCCTCGTCGAGGGCCTTCAGCACGAGCGTGAGCGCGTACGAGGCGGCGATCGCGGCGGGGAACCCGACGAGGAGCGCGACGGCCGACCGGCGCGCGAGGTCGAGGCGGCGCTGGACGAGCGAGACGCAGAGCGCGGCCACCGGGCCGAACTCGGGGCCGACGACCATCGCGCCGATGATCAGGATGATCGAGTCGTTGAGGATTCCGACGGCGGCGATCAGGGTCGCGAGCACCATGAACGCCAGGAAGCTCGCGGAGAACTCCGTCCCCTCCGACGTGCGCGCCTCGACCTCCTCCCAGACGACCGCGTCCGCCGGCGAGCCCGCCGCGACGCGCTCCGCCCGGCGCGCGATCGCAGACACGGCCGAATCGACATCCTCCAGGACGATTGCGCCCACCTCGTCGAGGCCGAGACGGCAGAGATCGTCGATGACGATGCTCGCGTCCTCGCGCGCCACCTCGCACGTCACGAGGTCACCGTCCGGGCGCTCGGCGACGCCCCGCAGGTGGACGATCCCGTAGACCGACTCGGTCTCCCGCAGCACGCCGAGCACGGGCTCGACGAGGTCCGGCGGCACGACGAGGCGCAGGTGGACCACGCTCACGCCCTCCAGTACTGCCGCGTGAAGAGCACGAGCACCGGAATGAGCTCCAGGCGCCCGAGCCACATGAGCGCGATCATCACGCTCTTCGAGAAGCCGCTGAACCCGTCGAACGACCCGTACGGGCCGGCGAAGCCGAAGCCGGGGCCGACGTTCCCGATCATCGCCGCCGAGGCCGCGATCGCGTCGAACGCGCCGACGTCGAGCCCGCC
>JBLNEO010000162.1:0-17381 GCA_050262775.1 Pseudomonadota bacterium
GACCTTCGAGCGGTGCGAGCTCCGCGGCGCCCGGTTCTCCGTCGCCCGGGTCGAGCGCGTCGACCTCGTCGGCTGCGACCTCGCCGGCAGCGACGGCGTCGAGTCGCTCCGCGGCGCACGCATGCCGTGGAACGACGTGCTCGCAAACGCGGCCGTGTTCGCGACGACGCTCGGGATCGAGATCGCCGACTAGGGCCGCGTCGCGAGGTCGCCTTGCGGGGTTCGTCATCCGCTCCACGCGGGTCCGGGGCTGTACGGTCACGACACGGGACCGCAGCGCCTCACGACCGCACGCCTGGTGCTCGAGCCGCTCGAGCCGTCGCACGCGGACGAGATGGTGGCCGTCCTCGACGACCCGGAGCTCCACCGCTACGTCGGCGGGAGGCCGGCCACGCTGCCGGAGCTGCGCGAGCGCTACGAGCGGCAGGCGCGGGGACGCTCGGCGGACGGCACGCAACGGTGGCTCAACTGGATCGTGCGGGAGCGCGACACCGGCGCGGCCGCCGGATACGTCCAGGCGACCGTCGTGGTGGCGTCGGGCGTGGCCGACGTCGCGTGGGTGGTCGGCCGGCGCTTCCAGGGGCGCGGGTACGCAGGCGAGGCGGCCGGGGCGATGACGGCGTGGCTCCGCGCGGCAGGCGTCGCGACGGTCACGGCGCACATCGACCCCGAGCACGCGGCGTCACAGGCGGTCGCGCGCGCGATCGGCCTCGCACCGACCACGGTGACCGTCGACGGCGAGACGCGCTGGGAGAGCGAGCACCGGCGCCGTAGGATCCGGTCGATGGCCGACCCCACGCAGACGGATCCCGACAAGTACACGGTGGTGTTCGAGAACGAGCGCGTGCGCGTGCTCGAGTACCGCGACGAGCCGGGCCAGCGGACGAGCCCGCACGACCATCCGGACAGCGTGATGATCACGCTCTCGTCGTTCGACCGCCGGCTCGTCGGCGCCTCCGGCGAGAGCCGCGACGTCGAGCTCGAGGCGGGGCTGGTGCGGTGGCTCGACGCCCAGACGCACAGCGGTGAGAACATCGGCGACCGCCCGACGCACGTCGTCTTCGTCGAGCTGAAGGAGCCTCCGGGCACGACGAGCGGCGGCCCGCCGACGCTCGGTCCGAGGTAGATGGCCGGGACGGGGCGCGTCGAGATCCGGCGCCTCGCCGGTGCCGACCTGCAGGCGCAGCTCGACGGCCTCGCCACGGTGCTGGCCGACGTCGTCGCGGGCGGCGCGTCCGTCAGCTACCTGTGGCCGTTCTCGCACGCAGACGCCCGCGCGGCGTTCGAGCGGTGGGCGGCCGAGGTGGACAGCGGAACGCGGCTGCTGCTCGCGGCCTTCCTCGATGGGGAGGTCGTCGGGACGGTGCAGGCGAACCTCGCCCTGCCGCCGAACCAGCCGCACCGCGGCGACGTCGCCAAGCTCCTCGTCCACCGGCGGGCGCGCCGCCGAGGGATCGCGACGCTGCTGATGGACCGCCTCGAGGCGGAGGCGCGGGCGGAGGGGAGGACCCTCCTCGTGCTCGACACCGTCACCGGCGACGCCGCCGAGCGCCTCTACGAGCGCGCGGGGTGGAACCGGGTCGGCGTCATCCCCGGGTACGCGCTGTACCCGGACGGGCGTCCGTGCGACACGACGGTCTTCTGGAAGCGCGTCTAGCTCCGCGAGCGCGCGACGAGCCGGTCCACCGCGTGCGCGAACTCGAGCTCGGCGCGCCCCCGTCGCGTCAGGCGATACTCCCCGCGCAGGCGTCGCACGAGCCCGGACGACTCGAGCCGCCGCAGCGCCTGGAAGAGGGGCAGGCCGCGCGAGTGACGGGCGAGCGCGGCCGGGTGCGGGTACCGCAGCACGAGCGAGAGCAGGCGCGCCTCGGACATGCCTCACCGTACCTCACGCACCATTCGTCTCATGGCCGAGCAGGACCCACGCGCCGTCGTCCTCGTCGAGGGGCTCTCGGACCGGTACGCGCTCCGGGCGCTCGCCGAGCGCCGCGGGCGGGATCTCGATGCCGAGGGCGTGACCGTGCTCGCGATCGGCGGCGCGCACGCAATCGGGCGATACGCCGAGCTCTACGGCCCCCGAGGGCTCGGCGTCACCGTCGCCGGGCTCTGCGACGCCGGCGAGTCGCCGGCGGTCGGACGCGCCCTCGAGCGCGCCGGCCTCGGCTCCGGCCTCGACCGCGTCGCGATGGAGGAGCTCGGCTTCTACGTCTGCGTCGCGGACCTGGAGGACGAGCTGATCCGCGCGCTCGGCGTCGACCGCGTCGAACGTGTCCTCGCCGCCGAGGACGACCTCGGCTCGTTCCGCACGCTGCAGAAGCAGCCGGCCTGGCGCGATCGCACGACCGCCGAGCAGCTCCGCCGCTTCTTCGGCAGCGGCAGCGGCCGGAAACTCCGGTACGCCACGTTGCTCGTCCGCGCGCTCGACCTCGACCGCGTGCCGCGGCCGCTCGACGGCGTGCTCGCGCACGTCTGAGCGGCTCGAGCGCGGCGGCCCGCCCGACCGCCGCACCCGGAGGCTCACGCGCGGCGGCTGGGACCGCGGCCCGGACCGGCGCTGAGGCGTGACCGGCGGCCTGCGCCGGCCGCTCGAAGCTGACGCACCTCCGACAGCGTGAGTGCCGGTACGTCGCGGTGGCATCTCCCATCCGCGGTCCACAGCGGCTCGCTCGTGACCGCCGCCCGCACGAGGATCGCCGCAGCTCCCGGCGCGAGCGCGAGCTCGTGGAGCCCGTCGGCGCGGCTGTTCCAGTGCGCGACGACGCGGGAGCGTGGCCGGCCGGGAGGCGTCGAGCGCGCCGCCATTCCGTAGGAGGTCAGCGTCAGCACCGCCGAGCCCGGCTCGTCCGCGAGGACGCTCGCGTACCGGCACGGCCACCGCGCGGCGAGCTGCGGGCCGTCGAGCAGCACCGCGACGACCAGGGTCGGCCCGATCCGGCGGAGGAGGTCCGCGACCTCGTCGAGGCGAGCGAGGTCCTCGCACACGAGCGGCGCCGCGGTGACACCGCCGCCGACGTCGACGACGTGCTGCACGCGCTCCCGGACGTCCACCGCCTCCCACCACAGTCTCCGGGGGTCGAGCGTCCGCGTCAGGTGGTACTGGCGGATCTGCGCCTCGTCGAGGCACCAGCGGTGGTGCTTGTCCTGCTCGTAGCGATCCCAGCCGCCGTCGCTGCGGATGCCGAAGTGGAGCGAGTTGCGCCCGAACCCGCCCCCCTCGGGCGGGCGGCGGACGCCCGCGACGAGGAACGTCGCTCCGTGTGCCGCGAGCACATCCTCCAGCGCCGGGATCGCCGCCGGCTCGACCGCGGCCTCCGGGAAGACGACCGCGTCCACGCGTCCCGCGTCTGCGACCGCGGTGCCGAGCACCGACTCCACGAGCGCGACGTCGAGCGCCGCGTCCGGCGCGAACTCGAAGAAGCCGAAGCGGTCGAGATCCATGTTCGCGAGCACGTCCGCCGGCGCCGGACGGAAGTCGGATGCCCGCACCGACAGCGGCCAGGGGACGAGGACGAGCACGTAGTCGTGCCGGCCCTCGGGCGGCGGGGCCGCCTTCGTCCGCCACCGGACGTCCACCGCCTCGTAGCAGAGCGCGAGGTACCGGGAGAGCGAGCGGATCGTGATCCCGCGCGCTGCGAACTGCGTCTTGGGGACGATCCGCACGCGGGTCGGAGAGAGGCGCGAGAGCGACCCCTCGGCCTGCAGCAGCCTCCACGCGCGCCCCTCGAACGCCCGGTCCGACGCCTCCCTCCCGGAGGACGCGACGCGGGCGCACGCCTCGTCGGCGGTCGCGTGCAGCGTCAGGAGCGCCTCCGTCAGGCGCCACGCGTCGCCGCTCCGGACGTCCGCGAGCGGGCGCTCGCGCTGCTGCGTGACGCGGTCCCAGCAGCCGCGGACGAGCGGCGGCAGCACGGCACCGCGCTCGCACCCGCCGGCCGCCCAGTCGCGTGCCGCCGCGCGTACCTCGTCGCTCCAATCGGGCAGCGGGGGCCAGCGCCGTCCCGGCGGCGGCGCGACGACGAAGCGGTACGCCTCGGTGTGGTCGAGAACGAGGTTCGCGAGCGCGAAGACGTCCGGAGGCCACCAGACGAGGTCGTCCCACGGGGGCGCCGGTGCGAACGCGTCGAAGTACGACGCCACGCTGCGCGCGGCCCGGCCGGGACCGGGCGCCGGCTCGTCCGCCGCCGCAGGCCGGCCGTCGACCGACATGAGACGAGGTTCCTCGCAGGCGATGCGGCACGCATCCGTGGATTCCCGCGAGGGCTTCGCCTCGACACGGTGCTCGAACAGGGCCGAGGGCCCCGCGGAACGGGTAGCTACGCGCGACCGCGGGCCGCCCAGGCGCGGGCGGTCACCGTCAGGCGTCCGTCCGGAAGCGCCTCCCGGCAGCGTTCCCGCAGGCGCGCTCGCCCCTCCGCGTCGAGCCGCGACAGGTACGCCCCGGCGGGCCCGGCGCCGAGCGTGAAGGGCTCCCACCACTCGTCGAAGCTCGCGTGCTCGACGGTGACGGAGAGGGAGGCCTCCTCCACCTCGTGCAGCCCCGCCTCCCGGAAGAGCTCGCCGAGATGACCGCGCCGGGCGCCCGCGAGACGCGATTCGTCCTCGACGTCCGGGTCGAGGTCGCGCGCCGCCGTCCAGAATCCGCTCAGCGGCCCTCCGCCGCCGGCGTGGTCCCACACGCACGCGGCGACGACCCCGCCGCGCCGCGTCACCCGCGCCATCTCGCCGAGGCCGCGCACCGGGTCCGCCATGAAGTGGACGACGAGCTGGGCCAGCGCGCCGTCGAAGCCCCGATCGGCAAACGGCAGCTGCTCCGCGGACGCGCGGTGGACCTCGACGCCGGCGTGGCGCGCCTGCGCCGCGGCAACGAACGGCTCGGAGGGGTCGACGGCGGAGACGGCGGACGCCCCCAGCCGGCTCACCAGCTCGGCCGTCAGCGCGCCCGGCCCGCAGCCGACGTCGAGCACCCGCTGTCCGTCGGCGACCCCGGCGAACTCGGCGAAGCGCGGCGCGAGCGGCACGGAGTACCTGCCCATGAACCGGTCGTAGGACTCGGCGACGGTGAACACGACGCCAATCTACGCCGCGGGCGCCGATCGCCGCCGGGGGTGCGTCAGCCGCCGCTGATCGCCGTGATCACGTCGACGCGCGAGCGCGCCTCGAGCCCGGTGTCGAGCCCGGCGCGCTCGCGGTCGACGTACACGTGGATGTGGCGCCGCAGCGCCGGGCCCGGATCGCAGAGCCGTTCCCGGAAGCCGGGCCACCGCTCGTCGATCCGGTCCAGCGCCTCCGCGACCGTCGCCGCGTCGACGTCGAGCCGACGCGGGAGGCCGGGAAAGAGCGGCGGGAGCGTTCCGGGGAGATGGACGTCGGCCACGATCAGTCGACGATCGCGACCTCGACGGACGCGATCCCCGGGAGGTAGCTCGCGATCTCGGTCCAGCTCTCGCCCTCGTCGGCGCTCGCGAACAGCTGCCCGGTGCTCGTCCCGAAGTAGAGGCCGGGCTCGTCGTGGCCGTCGATCGCCATTCCCTCGCGCAGCACGCCGACGTGCGCGTCGTGCTGCGGCAGCCCCTCGTCGAGCCGCTGCCAGCTCGAGCCGGCATCGCGCGTCCGCCACACCGCGGCCTTGCCGTCCGGCATGCACCGCGCGTGGCCGGGGTCGAGCGGGATCACGTAGAAGGTGTCGCGGTCGTGCGGGTGCGCCGCCGCGGCGAAGCCGAACTCCGTCGGGAGCCCCTCGGTGATCTCCGTCCACGTCCGGCCTGCATCGTCGCTGCGGTGGACGCCGACGTGGTTCTGCTGGTAGAGGCGGTCGCTGTCGGCCGGCGACATCACGAGCTTGTGGACGCAGTAGCCGACCTCGGGGTCCTCGAGCGGCCAGTCGGCGCGAAGGCCGCGGTTCCTCGGCGTCCACGAGGCACCGTCGTCGGTCGTCTCGAAGATGCCGATGCCCTGGACGACGGCCCAGTAGTGCGCGGCGTCGTCCGGGTGCGGCAGGATCGCCGGCACGCCGAGGTGCCCCGGCGGCTGGTTCGCGGGGTCGTTCCACGAGTCGCGCGTCGGCTGGCCGTCGAGCGTCGTCAGCAGCTTCCAGGTGACGCCCCCGTCCCGGCTCTCGAACACGCCGGGGTTCTCGGCGCCGGCGAAGAGGCGCCCGTGCGCGGCGGTCAGCCCCGACACCTTCGACAGCTTGAGGCCGCCGTCGTCGAAGGCGAGGCCCTCGCTCGACTGCTCCCACGTCTCACCGAGATCGGGGCTGCGCCAGACGCTCGCCCCGTGCCATTCGCTCGCCGCGGCCGCGAAGACGCTGCCGGACTCGGCGTCGCGGATCACGTGGTAGATCGGCCACCCCTCGCAGAACGGGCCGCGCGTGGTCCAGTCACGGCGCGCCTCGTCGCTCTCGAGCAGGAAGCAGCCCTTCCGGGTGCCGACCATCAGGACGGTCCTCGACATGTGTACCTCCGTGTGCGGGTGGACGACGGTCAGACCGCGCGCGGGCGCGAAACTCATCGGTAGGACGAACGAGACGCTCGGGAATCGACATCGATCGGGGCGGCGGCCCGTGACCCGCCGGCGCGGTCACGCCGGGCTGCGGCCTGCCGTCGGCGATCCCGTGCCGGCCCTCTGACACAGTTCGGTCAGCCTACGCCACCGTGGTCGACCGAGGAGGATGCCGCCCCGTGCCCCGCACCCAGTACTACACGGCGACCACGCTTGACGGCTTCATCGCCGACCCCGACGACTCGCTCGACTGGCTGTTCACGCGGGCGCGCGACGAGCGCGGGCCGCTGAACTACCGGGACTTCTTCGCCGGCGTCGGCGCGATCGCGATGGGCTCGACGACGTACGAATGGATCCTCGAACACGAGTTCGGCGACAGAGACCCGAGCGGCTGGGTGTGGCCCTACGACGTCCCGAGCTGGGTCTTCACGACGCGGCAGCTCCCCGTCGTTCCGACCGGCGACGTCCGGTTCGCGGCCGGCGACGTCGCGCCGGTGCACGCGGAGCTGGTCGCGGCGGCGGCGGGCAAGAACGTCTGGATCGTCGGCGGCGGCGACCTCGTCGGGCAGTTCGCCGACGCCGGGCTGCTCGACGAGGTGCTCGTATCGATCGCGCCGGTGACGCTGGGCGCGGGGAAGCCGCTGCTGCCGCGGCGCATCGAGCTGCGCCTGGAGGAGCTCGGACGCAACGGCGACTTCGTCTCGGCCTCCTTCTCCGTCGTGCGCACGCCCGACGGCGGCTGCCGCTAGCTTCCCATGCGGGGAGGCGGTGCCGTGACGAGCTCCCTCCCGGCCCCCGTCAGCACGACGTACCCCCGCTCGACGCGAACGAGGTCGTCGGCCAGCGCGTCCTCCCACACCGCCAGCCGAGGGCACGAGGTCTTCCAGACCTCGATCGTCTCCGCGTAGCTTCTCGACCGCTCCGCGATCCACGCCAGCAGCTGCACGGTGGGTGCCGCAGGAGGCGTCTCGGTCATCCGTCGGGCGGCTTCTGCCATGCAGGTCAAGTGTGGCGAAGACCACGGGGCGCGCGTCGGACGGGTGGCGCGCCGTCGACCGTCGGCAGCGGCTCGCCGCCGGGCGCGGATGCCGGGGCGCCTCTATCCTCTGCGCGATGCCGGGGGACGCCGCGATCCGAGTCTGCGTGGCCGGCAGCACCGGCTGGACGGGGCGGGCGGTCGCGGACGCGATCGAGCAGGCGGACGACCTGGAGCTCGTCGCCGGCGTGTCGCGTTCCGACCCCGACAGCTTCTCGTCCGTCGCCGAGGCCCTCGATGCCGTGAGGACGGACGTCCTCGTCGACTACACGCACGCCGCCGTGGTGAAGGACAACGTCCTGTGCGCGATCGAGCGGGGGGTCGACGTCGTCGTCGGGTCGAGCGGCCTGTCCACACGCGACTACGACGAGATCGACGAGACCGCGCGCGAGCGGCGCGTCGGCGTGGTCGCGGCGGGCAACTTCTCGCTGACCGCCGCGATGCTCCTGCGCGCCGCGACCGAGGCGGCACGGCATCTCGAGGCCTGGGAGGTCGTCGACTACGCGAGTGCCGGGAAGCCCGACGCGCCGAGCGGGACGGCCCGCGAGCTCGCCGAACGACTTGCCGAGGTGCGTGCGCCGGCGACGGCGGTGCCGATCGAGGACGTCGTCGGGGCGCGCGAGGCGCGGGGCGCGACGGTCTCGGGGTCGCAGGTGCACTCCCTCCGCCTCCCGAGCTTCGTCGTCTCGACCGAGGTGGTGTTCGCGGCCGAGGGCGAGCGGCTGACGATCCGCCACGACGCCGGCGAGACGCCGGCGCCCTACGTCGCAGGGACGCTGCGGGCGATCCGCGCCGTGCGGGGACGCGTCGGCCTCACCCGGGGCCTCGACCGGCTTCTGGCGTAGCACCGTCGGGTGGGCGGTCGCTACGGGAGCGGGAGCCGGCCCGCGCCGTCGACGCAGTCCGCGAGGTAGAGGGCGGTGCCGAGGTCGCCCGTCCAGAGGGTGTAGCGGCCGCGACCGTGGTGGGACCGGCTCCGCTCCACCTGGCGCGCGGCGTGCACCGCGAACGCCCGCGCGCGGGCCAGCCAGCGTTCGTCTCCCGTGCGCTCGAGCAGCGCGAGGAACGCGGCGCCGTTCCCCGCCGTGCCGTGGCAGAGGCCTGCGCCCTTCTGCAGCGGCCCGGCGCGCCACGTCAGCTCGCCGCCCGCGACCGCGAGCTCCTCGTCGAGCTGGGGCGCGAGGGTGGCCACGATCCCGGGCGCGCCGTGGCACCACTGCGTCCGGATGCGACCGTCGCCGTTCGCGTCGAGCCGCCGCCCGGCAACGGCGGGCCAGTTGACGAGCCCGTCCTCCTCGACGGCGAGGCGCCGGAGCGTCTCCGAGGCGGCGTCGGCCTCACCGAGCGCGAGCACGCACCCGGCGAACCCGTGTGCGGGGCCGAGCAGCCGGGCGCTCCGGCCGTAGAGGTGCTGCGTCCACAGGCCGTCCGAGTCCCGTCGGCGCCGCAGCCAGGCGATGCTCGGGCCGACGTCGAGCCCGAGCTCCCGGCCCGCGAGGATCGTGCCGGGGCTTCCCCACATCAACTCGCAGCGCTCGTCTCGCTCGTTCGCGGCGATCAGCTCGGCGAGCCGGTCGAGGTTGTCCCCCCGTGGGGCGAGACGCTGCAGGACGAGCCGGATCCCCGTCTCGCCCATCCAGAGGCTGCGCTCGGCATCCTCGCCGGGGAAGTCCGACTCCGCCTCGAGCGACCGCTCCAGGTAGGGGACGTAGTCCCGTCGCAGCTCGACGACGCCGCGCCGCGCGAGGCGGTCGAGCGCCGCGACGACCCCCGCGCCTCCGAGGTACACGGTCCGGAACCGCCTCGAAGCGTCGCCGTCCTCGTCGACGTCGAGCGGATGTGTCGGCCAGCCGTCGTCGAAGGCCGACTCGGCGTCGGCGACGATCGACGCGATCGCCGCCTGCGCGCGCTCCGCGCTCCACGCCTCGTCCACGAGCGCCTCGTGCGCCTCCGGCTCGAACAGCACCCTGCGAGTATCGGCGCTCGCGGCCCGACCCGGCGCGTGCAGGCGGACGCCGAGCGGGAGCGCGCTCAGGCGCTCCGGCGTCGGCGGTGCGGCGACGCATGCCACAGGCGTGCGAGCACGGAGGTCGGCACGAGCCAGACGACGAGGACGCCGACGAGCGCGGCGCCCGACGCGCTCCCGAAGAGGAGCACGAGCGCGAGGACGAGCAGGAGCGTGAAGCTGAACAGCACGTAGGCGCCGGTGAAGACCACGAGCATGACGCCACGGACGGCCGCCCGCGCGGCCGACCGCACCGGCGCCGCGATGTCGTCGACCCCGGGGAGGACGGGCAGGCCGGCGAGCGAGCGTCGAAGCTCGGCGCGAGACCGGGCCGTCAGCACGCGCCCGGCGCGATCCGCGAACTCCTCGAGCGTCAGCCGCCCGCGCGCGTAGTGCTCCCGGAGCGCGGACTCGACCCGATCCCGGTCACCGTCGCCGGCGAGCATGCATCCATCCTAGCTCCGTCCCCACGGGACACCAGCGGGCCCGCAGTCGGCCCGCGTTCCGTCGGCTCGACGGCGGCGACCATGTCCAGGTGCTGCGGTCACGCGGCGATCCCGGCGTCTCGGGCCGAGAACGTCCCGACGCTACGAGATCGTCCAGGTGTCCCCGGACGCCACCAGCGCCTGGAGATCGCCCTCGCCGCGCTCCGCCTGCGCCCGCTCGATCTGGTCGGCCATGAGCGCGTCGTAGACCGGGCGCTCGACGTCGCGGAAGACGCCGAACGGCGCCGCGCCCACCGTCGCCAGCGTCAGCCGCGACAGCGCGAACGCGAGCGACGGCTCGTCGTGGTGCTCGTCGTGGCGGAGCAGCGCCTGCTCGCCGACCTCCGACACCTCCACCACGTGCGCCGAGCCGTCGACGAGCTGCACGACGCCCTTCTCGCCGTCGGCGCCGAACCGGATCGGCTCGCCGTGCCGGAGAGGGATGCGGTTCGTCTCGTCGTCGCGCACGACGTCGAACGCGCCGTCGTTGTAGATGTTGCAGTTCTGGTAGATCTCGATGAACGCGGACCCAGTGTGTGCGGCGGCCTTGCGCAGTACCTCGGCCATCGTCTTCTTGTCCGTGTCGATCGTCCGGGCGACGAAGGTCGCGTCGGTGCCGAGGGCGAGCGACAGCGGGTTGAACGGCTGGTCGATCGAGCCCATCGGCGTCGACTTCGTCACCTTCCCCCGCTCGCTCGTCGGCGAGTACTGGCCCTTCGTGAGCCCGTAGATCTGGTTGTTGAACATCAGGATCTTGAGGTTCACGTTGCGGCGCAGCGCGTGGATCAGGTGGTTGCCGCCGATCGAGAGCGCGTCGCCGTCGCCGGTCACGACCCACACCGTCAGGTCCGGTCGCGAGGTGGCGAGTCCGGTGGCGATCGCCGGCGCCCGGCCGTGGATCGAGTGCATCCCGTAGGTCTGCATGTAGTACGGGAAGCGCGCGGCGCAGCCGATCCCCGAGACGAAGACGATCTTCTCGCGCGGGATCCCGAGCTCGGGCATGAACCCCTGGACGGCGGCGAGGATCGCGTAGTCGCCGCAACCGGGGCACCAGCGGACCTCCTGGTCGGTCTTGAAGTCCTTCGCGGTCAGGTGGAGCTCGGTCACAGCATCGCCTCCATGGCTTCCGCCAGCTCCGCCGACCGGAACGGGACGCCGCGGACGCGGTTGTAGCCGACGGCGTCGACGAGGAACTCTGCGCGGACGAGCTTCAGCAGCTGGCCGAGGTTCATCTCCGGCACGAGCACGCGGTCGTAGCGGCGCAGCACCTCGCCGGTGTTGCGCGGGAACGGGTTGAGGTAGCGGAGGTGCGCGTGCGCGACCTGCTTGCCGTCGCGCCGGAGCCGCCGGCAGGCGGCCTGGATCGGGCCGTACGTTCCGCCCCAGCCGAGCACGAGCAGCGACGCGCCGCCGTCGGGGTCGTCGACCTCGAGCTCCGGGAGGTCCGCCGCGATCCCGGCGACCTTCTGCGCGCGGAGGCGCACCATCCGGTCGTGGTTGTCGGGGTCGTAGCTCACGTTCCCCGTCCCGTCCTCCTTCTCGAGCCCGCCGATGCGGTGCTCGAGGCCCGGCGTCCCCGGGACCGCCCACGGCCGCGCCAGCGTCTCCGGGTCGCGCAGGTACGGCAGGAACTGGCCGTCCTCCGGCGCCTCCGTCGTGAACCCGGGGTCGATCGGCGGCAGCGAGGAGACGTCCGGGATCAGCCACGGCTCGGCGCCGTTCGCGAGGTACGCGTCGGAGAGCAGGTACACCGGCGTGCGGTACGTCACGGCGATGCGCGCGGCCTCGATCGCCGCGTCGAAGCAGTCGGACGGCGTCGCCGGCGCGATCACCGGCACGGGCGACTCGGAGTTCCGGCCGAACAGCACCATGAGCAGATCGGCCTGCTCGGGCTTCGTCGGCATCCCCGTCGAGGGACCCGCCCGCTGGATGTCGAGCACGAGCAGCGGGAGCTCGAGCATCACGCCCAGCCCGATCGTCTCCGACTTCAGCACGACCCCCGGACCCGCCGACGTCGTCACGCCGAGCGCACCGCCGAAGCTCGCGCCGAGCGCCGCGCCGGCGGCGGCGATCTCGTCCTCCGCCTGGAACGTCCGCACGCCGAAGGCCTTGTGGCGTGCGAGCTCCTCCAGGATGGACGACGCGGGCGTGATCGGGTACGCCCCGAGGAAGAGCGGCAGCCCGCTCTTCACGGACGCCGCGATGAGGCCGTAGGCGAGCGCCGTGTTCCCGGTCACCTGCCGGTAGACGCCCGGCTTCAGCGGCGCGGGCTTGACCTCGTAGGAGACGACGAAGTCCTCGCTCGTCTCGCCGTAGTGGTAGCCCGCCATGAACGCGCGCGTGTTCGCCTCGACGATCTCCGGGCGCTTCGCGAACTTCTGGGCGATGAAGTCGGTCGTGCGCTCCGTGGGCCGGCCGTAGAGCCACGACATGAGCCCGAGCGCGAAGAAGTTCTTCGAGCGCTCCGCCTCCCGCGGCGTGATCCCGTCGATCGAGCGCAGCGCCTCCACCGTCATCGAGGTCAGCGGGATCGCGTGCACGCGGTACGGCTCCAGCGAGCCGTCGTCGAGCGGCGAGACCTCGTAGCCCGCCTTCTTGAGGTTGCGGTCGCTGAACGCGTCGCGGTTGACGATCAGCGTCCCGCCCTGCGGGAGGTCCTTCAGGTTCGTCCGCAGCGCGGCGGGGTTCATCGCCACCAGCACGTTCGGCTGGTCGCCGGGCGTGAGGATGTCGTGGTCGGCGAAGTGGAGCTGGAACCCGGAGACGCCGGGCAGTGACCCGGCCGGCGCGCGGATCTCGGCGGGGAAGTCGGGGAGCGTCGCCAGGTCGTTCCCGCGCATCGCCGTCTCCGCGGTGAAGCGGTCGCCCGTGAGCTGCATGCCGTCGCCCGAGTCGCCGGCGAACCGGATGATGACGCGGTCGACCTGCTCGACGGGCTTGCTCATGGCGTCCTCCTCCAAGCTAGCACCGTCTCACCGGGTCAGCTCGTCCGCGAGCAGGTCCATCAGCAGCCCGTCGCGGAAGGTGCCGTCGGGGCGGCGCTCGTACCGGCGCAGCACGCCGACCCGGCGGAACCCGACCCGTTCGTAGGCGCGGATCGCGCGCTCGTTCTCGAGCGCCGGGTCGATCGTCAGCCGGTGGTGGCCGTGCTCGTCGACGAGCCAGCGCGCGAGCGTCCGGACGGCGTCCGGGCCGAGGCCCTCGTTCTGGTGCGCCGTCGCGAGGAAGACGTCGATCGCCGCGTGCCGGTAGGCCGGATCGTCCTCCTCCCAGTACTGGATCGCGCCGATGGTCTCGCCCTCGCGCTCGACCGCGAACGTGCGCGCCGGCGGCAGCTCCGCGTCCGCGCCCCACCAGCGCTCGACTTCCGGCTCGGCGAGGATCTCGCGGAGCCGGGGAAGGTCGCCCGGGACGATCGGCCGGAGCGTGACGCGCTCGCCGTGGATGCTGTCCGCCACGTCCCCAATCCTTAACCGAAACCGAACCCCTCTCTCAGAGGCAGGACCGTAGATTGCGGCTCATGAAGACCACGCTCTCGCGCATCGTCACCTCGGCACTCCTCCGCCTCGCCGACAAGGTCGAGGGACGCGAGAGCTTCGCGGTGCCGGCGTCCCGCGGCTGACGGACGCCGACTAGGTCCCGGGGACGCGGGTCCGGACGACCGTGATCCCCCACGCCTCCCCCGAGGCGAACAGCTCGTCGGGGTCGACGTCGCCGATCCAGCCGAGGAAGTGCGGCTCGGGGTCGTCCTCCGTGCTGCCGTAGACCGCGGGCCACTCGAGCTCGTGCTCGTACGCGCGGGCGCCGCGCTCGGCGTCCTCCGCCCGGCGCTCCGCCTCCTCGGCGGCCGGTCCCTCGGCGTACCCCTTGGGCACGGTGGAAGGCTACCGGCGTGACGGCGACGGACGAGCCCCCGCGGCTGCGCGGGCCGCGGGCGGCGTTCGCCGTCATCGCGCAGCGGAACTTCGGCCCGTACTTCGTCGGCAACGCGCTCTCCGCGAGCGGCGGGTGGTTCCAGAACCTCGCGGGCTCGCTGCTCGTCTACCGCCAGACGCACTCGCCGTTCCTCCTCGGCGTCCTCAACTTCGCGCAGTTCCTGCCGATGCTCCTGCTCGCGCCCTGGGCGGGCAGCGCGGCCGACCGGTTCGACCGGAAGCGAATCCTGCTCGTCGCGCAGAGCGCGGCGGCCGTCGTGAGCGCGACGCTCGGCGTGCTCGCGCTCGCCGGCCGCGCGAACGAGTGGGTGGTGATCGGCTTCGCGCTCCTCATCGGGATCGCGAGCGCCTTCTCGACCCCGTCCCAGCAGGCACTCGTGACGTCGCTCGTCGCGCCGCGCGACCTGGGGTCGGCGATCGCGCTGAACTCGATGACGTTCAACATCGCGCGCGCGGCGGGCCCCGCGCTCGCCGCGGCGGTCATCGCCGCCTTCGGGATCCCGGCCGCCTTCTTCGTCAACGCGGGATCCTTCCTCGTGTTCGTCGTCGCGCTGCTGCTCGTGCACCCGCGCGCGCAGCGGCGGGCCGCGCGGGCGCCGCTGCGGGAGAGCCTCACGATGCTGCGCGAGAATCCGCGCCTCATCTGGCTGCTGTTCGTCGTCGCGGCGGCCGGGTTCGCCTCGGACCCGGTGAACACCGAGTCGCCGGCGTTCGCCCACGCGTTCGGCTACGCCGACACGGTCGCCGGCGTGATCATCGGCGTCTTCGGCGCCGGCGCGGTCACGGCGGCCTTCGTCTTCGCCGGACACGAGGGCTCGCCGCGGCTGACGGTCCTCACGCTGACCCTCCTCGGCCTCGGGATGATCGCGTTCTCGCTCGCGCCGGAGCTCTGGATCGGCCTCCCGTTCCTCCTCGTCGCCGGCTTCGGCTACCTCGCGTCGAACGCGCGGGCGACGACGCAGCTCCAGCTCGAGGTGGAGGAGTGGCAGCGCGGCCGGGTGATGGCGCTCTGGTCGATCGCCTTCCTGGGGCTGCGCCCGCTGGCGAGCCTCGTCGACGGCGCGGTCGCGGACGTCGCGGGCGTGCGCGCGGCGGGCATCGTCCTCGCGCTCCCGGCGCTCGTCGCGGCGGTGCTCATCCGCAGGCGGGTACGCTCGCGCCGATGAGCAGGCTGCCCGCCGACACGCGGATGGGCCCGGTACATCTGAGCGTCTCGGACCTGTCGCGGTCGCTCGACTACTGGACGCGCACGATCGGGCTCGACGTGCTCGAGACCGGCGAGGGACGGGCGTCGCTGGGCGCGGACGGGCGGGAGCTGGTCGGGCTCCTCGAGGAGCCGGGCGCACGCCCCGCGTACGGCCACACGGGGCTCTTCCACGTGGCGCTCCTCCTCCCCGAGCGCCGCGACCTGGCCCGCTGGCTCGCGCACGCCGTGCGTGACCGCGTCCCGCTCCAGGGCCTGTCCGACCACTTCGTGAGCGAGGCGATCTACCTCGGCGACCCGGACGGCCACGGGATCGAGCTCTACGCCGACCGTCCGCGCGAGCGCTGGGAGGGGAGCGTGACGGAGCGGTTGACGACGATGCCGCTCGACGTCGACGACCTGCTGGGCGACCTCGACGACCCGTCCGCCGAGCCGTTCGACGGACCGGCGGCGGGGACGACGGTCGGGCACGTCCATCTGCGCGTCGCCTCCGTGCCGGACGCCGTCGCGTTCTACCGCGACGCGCTCGGGTTCGACCTGATGGCGACGTACGGCTCGCAGGCCGCGTTCCTCGCCGCCGGCGGCTACCACCACCACGTCGGCGCGAACACGTGGGAGAGCGCGGGCGCGTCGTCCGCGCCCGAGGGGACGGCGCGGCTGCTGCACGCGACGATCGTCCTCCCGGACGCGTCCGCGAGGGACGAGCTGCTGGGCCGCCTCGAGGTCGAGGAGACGGATGCGGGACCGATCGTGCGCGACCCGTCCGGGAACCGGCTCGTCCTCGCCGCCGCCTGATCGCTACGCCGCGCAGTAGAGCCGGCGCATCGCGGTGGACGCCCGGGCGTCGGCGCCGTCGCCGGTGACGCGCGCGTTGAGGAGGAGCACGGCGACGCGCGTGCCGTCCCGATTCACCCAGACGTTCGTCTTGTAGCCGTTGCCGCCGCCGCTCCAGCCGTAGGCGTCGCCCGCGCAGCCGCTGTCTTCGCCGCCGAGCCACAGCGCGTCGAGCCGCATCCGCCGGAGATGGTCGGCGTCGACGAGCCTGCCGCGCATGAGCGCCGTGAGGAACGCGGCCGTGTCGTCGGCGTCGGCGACGACGCCGCCGTCGGGGCCCTTCCACGGATGGACGTCGCTCACGTCCGTCATCGAGCCGTCTGCGGCGACCTGGTAGCCGGTCGCGTGCGGCCCGGCGATCGGGCCCTGCGGGTCGTACGCCGTGTCCTCGAGCCCGAGCGGGACGAAGAGGCGCTCTCGCAGCAGGGCCGGGAACGGCCTTCCGCCCGCGCGGGCTGCGATCAGGCCGAGCACGTCGTAGCCGATGTTCGAGTAGTGGTAGGCCGTCCCCGGCTCGAACAGGAGCGGCTGCCAGGCGGCGAACCGGACGGCCCACGTCGGCGAGATCTCGACCGTCGGGTCGCGTTCGATGCGCGCGGCGATCGCCGTCAGCCTCGCGCGCAGCGCCTCGTCGCGGACGTTCGCCAGATACGCGCGCGCGGCTGCCGGGGAGGCGAGGAGGTCGTTGTCGTCGACGAGGCCGCTGCTCATGGTCAGCAGCTGCCGGATCGTGATGCGGTCGCCGTACGGGAACAGGCCGGGAAGCCAGCGCTCGACCGTGTCCTCGAGCCGGAGCCGCCGCTCCTGGTCGAGCTGGACGACGACGGCGGCGGTGTAGATCTTGCTGACGCTCTCGAGCCGCACCCGTGCCTCCGAGCCCATCGGCGCCCGCGTCCCCACGTTCGCGAGCCCCGCGGCTCCGACCCAGGTGCCGTGCGGCCCCGAGACGTACGCGGCCGCGCCCGGGGCGATCCGGCCGGACCCGGTGACGGCGTCGTCGAGGATCCGCTGCAGCTCGGGTCGCGCCGCGGTGGCCTCGCCGGAGACGAGGCGGTCGCCGAGCAGCGCCGCGGCCGCCACGAGGGCCGCCAGCACGACCAGCGCCCACGCGAGCCGTGCCGGGTGCCCCCGGACCCGGCGCAGCGCCGGCTGCACGCGCGTCGTCACGAGGGAACGATCCGCGGTCGCGGCCGCGCCGCAATCCGGGTCTTCGACGATTCGCGGTGCGCGAACCTACGGGCGCGCGGCTACCACTTCGAACGGCGTCCGCGGCGACTCGAGTACACGAGCCGCGGGCGGGCGACCTGCATGCCCTCGGCGGCGAACTTCTCCGTGTGGCCGAGCTTCTGCGCGACGCGGCTGACATCGGCCTGCTGATCGG
>JBLNEO010000163.1:0-4740 GCA_050262775.1 Pseudomonadota bacterium
CGGCCCCGGAACTCCGGATGGACGACGAGATCCTCGGCCCACGCGCGCGTCCGCGCGACCGTGCGGGCGGTCACGAGCGTCACGACGCCGGCCAGCCGCCGCGTGAGCGGGTCGACCGCCGCGAAGACGGTCACGCCCGGCGTCTCCAGCGCCCGTTCCACGCGCTCCCGCTCGAGCGGCGGGAGGGCCGGGTCGAGCAGCTCGTAGAGCGCCTGGAGCTCCGAGAGGCGATCCGGGGGAAGCGCGACGACCGCCGCGATGACGACACCGCCGTGGTCGCGTTCGGCGTGGAGCCATGGGCCGCCGCTGCCGCTCATGCCACCCATGCCCCCCGTCGCATGACCCGCTCCACGCGTCCGTCCGACGTCGTCAGGACGAGATCCGCGGGGCTCCCCGGCGCGAACCCCGCCGGGAGCCCGAGGGCCCGGGCGGGCCGCTCGCCTGCAGCACAGAGCGCGGCGGCGAGGGGTACGTCCGCGGCGTCCCGCCATCGGCGCACGGCCTCGTCCAACAGCAGCGCCGAGCCCAGGAGCAGGCCGTCGAGCGTCTGTGCGCGACCCTCCGGCGTGCCCTCCATGACGAGCCCGGCGAGCTCGTACCGCCCGGCCGGCGCCCCGGCCGCGGGGCTCGCATCCGTGACCAGCACGACACGGGCTGCGGCGATGCGGCCCACCAGCCCCAGGACGCGTCGATCGACGTGGAATCCGTCCGCGATCAGGCCTAGGCCGAGGCGGGCATCGAGGAGCGCCCGCCCGACGAGGCCCGGACGCCGATGGTGCAGCCCGGGCATGGCGTTGAAGAGGTGCGTGACGAGCCGCGCGCCGGCCTCGACTCCGAGGCCCGCCTCCTCGTACGACGCACCCGAGTGCCCCAGCGAGACCACGACGCCTCGCCGGGCGAGCGCGCCGATCAGCGGCACCGCCCCGGGCAGCTCCGGGGCAATGGTCACCAGGCGCACCGCCGCGTGCTCGTAGTACGCCGGCAGCGGCTCCGCCGGCGAGCGCAGGAACTCGCGTCGATGCCTGCCGCGGAAGTCGGTGCTCAGGAACGGGCCCTCGAGGTGCGCGCCCTCGACGGGCGACGCCGGATCGCGCATGCGGTCGGCGATGTCCTCGACGGCTCGGGTCGCCGTCTCCGGCTCCGTGCTCACCACCGTGGGCAGGTAGCTCGTGACGCCGTGCGCGAGCATGACCGCGTCGATCCGGTCGAGGGCCGCGGCCCCGGCCGTGATCTCGACGCCGCCCGCGCCGTTCACCTGCAGGTCGCACAGTCCGCGTGCGATCACACCGTCGTGGGCGAGGTCGGGCGTGCCGGGAGGCGCGCCGAACCCGGATGCGGTGACGTGCTCGCCGGCGACGTCGAGCCATCCCTCCCGCGCTTCGCCGCCCGTGGCGACGACGCCGGCGATGAGCGTCATGCTGTGTCGGTGGGGGTGGCACCGCCGGGCAGGCGCTCGCGCCAGCGCCGTCGGATCCCCGGCACGCCCTCGTCGACGAGCGCGCTCAGCCGCTTGAGCCACGGCGGGCAGAGTTGCAGCCGGGAGAGGAGGACGGCGGCCCCGAGCAGCGCGATCGTGAACACGCCGAGGACGCCGCCGAAGAGCGGGAGAATCGGGAACTCGAGCCGGGCTCCGAGCCACCCGGCGAGCCACGCGAGCACCGCGACGGCGACGAGCGCCGCGATCCCGAGCAGCGTGCTCGCGTTCTCGATCGTCCTCGCCTGGCGCAGCACCTCCGCGTTCTCCTCGCGCAACTGCTCGGCCTCGTTGAGCACGGCCGCCACGAGCTGCGGCGGGATCAGCTCGGCTTCCGGACGGATGACGTGCGTCGGGACGGTGTGGCGGCCGAAGTACGCGAAGAGCGCGAGGGCCGTGGTCGAGAGCATCTCGTGCGGGAGCCGCCCGTCCTCGGGCTCTTCGGCCAGCAGCGCTCCGTGTCGGCCGATCCCGATCACGGCGCGGTCGAGCATGCGGGGATCGGGCCTGACGAGACCGTGTCGGTGGTCGGCGACCGGCCGCCAGTGCACCTCGAGGTCGCCCAGCGCGACGAGGTAGTTGGCGCTCAGGAGCGGGCTCAGGCGGAGCCCGCGCTCGACGACCGTCGAGTGCCCCGCGCTCGGCCAGTCGATCGCGCCCGGCGCGAGGCCGCACGCCACCACCGCCTCACGGAGCTTCGTCTCGAGCGCGGCCGTGAGGGGTTGCTTCGACGCGAGCCGCTGCGCGAGCACGGCGAGCGCCTCGCCGAGCAGCGCCTCGTCGGCGAGACACCGCGCGATCTCGAGGCGCTCCTCGAGCCCGACGAGCTCGAACTGCCGTTCGCGCAACCAGGCGGTGCAGGCCGCGACCGTCCTTGCATCGAGCGCCTCGCCGCCGATCAGGGAGTTGATGTCGAGCACGGCGCACGTCGTGCTCACGCTGTAGTCGACGTGCTGCACCGGAGCGGAGGACCGCGGATGGCGGGCGCGCAGCAGCTCGGCCACGGGCTCCAGGAACGCCTCCGGCGGCTGGAGGCCGAAGCGGCCCGGATCGATGCCCGAGCCTTCCGCCTGCAGCGTCTGGAACACGTGACGCACGGCCACCGACCCCGGTTGGGTCGCGCGCTCGGCCAAGGCGCCGTCGTGGAGGGCGGCCAGGAAGCGCAGGACGGCGCGCGTCCCGATCAGCGTCCCCCCGTACGTGCGGCCGTGCGCGGTGCCGCCGTGCCACCGGGCCGCCGGCTCGGAGAGGAACCACGCGGCCCAGCGTCGTGTGACCCAGTGCGCGTCGGACTCGCCGTGGGTCACGGTGACCTGCTCGCCCGGCCCCAGCCTGAGAATGCGCCCGCCGCCGCGGAGCCAGTGGCGGACGTGTGCGGGGTCGGATGCCGGCCAGTCCTCGGCCGCCGTCGGATCGACGGCCGCCGGGATGACGATGTCGCCGATCCCGCGAAACGGCCAGGTCCTGAAGTCGAGGCCGGCGTCGCGGTCGACCCGTGTCGCCACCGCCTTCGTCCCCTGCATCCGAAGCTTGCGATGCACGAGGCGCGCCTCGTCGGCGGACTCGCGGTCGCCGACGACGAGCGCCTCGGGGCGACCCGAGACGCACCACATCAGCATGTTGCCGAGCAGCGCCGCGTGGCCCTCGTGCCGCGGCTGGAGGAGGACGAAGCAGACGACGACGGACGGGTTGCGGCCGCTTCGCGACCGCAGGAGCACGGGGACCCTGCGCCGCGCGTCGTGCACCTCGAGCACGGTCCGCCAGCGGCTGGTCGGCGCCCGCGTGAGGCCGCAGTAGACCTCCGCGTCGGCGAGCCGCGCGGGCGCCGCGTCGCCGTCCGCCCCCGGGAGGGGCTCGAGCGCGATCGCGGCAGGCCAGTTGAGCAGGATCTCGTCCGCGACGTCCAGCTTCTCCGCCACGACCACGCGATCGATCGGCTCGTCGAACTCGACGACGTCGACGCCGATGTCGCCGACCATGAAGGGCAGCGCGCCCTGCTCGCGCTGGTGCAGCACGCAGAGCCCCGTGTTCGGCAGGCGGGCAGACAGCGTCTCGCGCACGAGCTTGCTCTTCCAGGCCGCATTCAGGCCGATGACGATGCAGTCGAACTGCCGGTCGGCGTGCAGCAGCGCCTCGAAGGTCCGCTCGGTGTACAGCTCGACGTCCCATCGCTGGTCCGCCTCGTCGCCGAGCAGCGGGAAGAGGTCGTACGCGGGCTGGAGCAGCATCTCGGACTCGTCCTGCACCAGCGCGATCTGGTACCGGGGGAAGGGCAGCTCCTCGAGCGCCGCGTCCTCGGCCTGCTGCGACGCGCGCATCAGTGATGCCTTGCCGCGGGCGGCCTTCGCGGTGCGCATCGTCCGGAGCCTAGCCCCAGGCGCCCGCCGTGGGAAGCCCGGCGCACGGCTCGGCGTCCGACGCCGCTACGTGCGGCCGGCGGAGCCGATCACGGCCCGATCGGCGAGCCCCAGGCGCGGGCGGACCCGTGCGACGTCGACGAGGTACGACTCGCGCAGCGCGCGGACGACGGCCTGCGGGTCGAGCTCGCCGCGCAGCGCGTCGTCGTGCACCTCGAGCGCGTACGGGTATGCGTACTGGCCCCGGTACCCGTCGGAGAAGCGGAGCACCCGCCCCCAGAGCTGCACCTCGCCCACCACGACCGGGTTCGGCAACGTCTCGCGAGCCCACTCCACCCATCCCAGCGCCGCGTCGCGGGTCGCGACCGCGTAGATGCCGCAGCCGCAGGCGAGGCTCGGGCGCAGGTGGTCGGCGCAGCGCGCCTCGAGTGGCTCGCGCGGAGGCCAGTACGCCTCGTGCACGCAGGAGCGGAGGAAGACCTCGACCTGCTCGGACGCGGCGGGCTCGTACGTGCCGAGTCGCCAGACCCGCCAGCCGCGAACCGCGTCCGAGCTCACCCTACGCCGGGACCTTCTCGGGCTCGTGCGACGGCTGCGCCGGGATCGGCTCCGGAAGCGTCTCCGGGACCTCCAGCGGGCCCGGCACCGGGACGACGTGCGGGATCACGTCGATCTCCGGCGCGACCGGGTCCGGGGCTCCGATATCCGCCATGTCCTGTCTCTCCTTTCGCCACGGCGCCGCCACCCGGGCGGGCGGACGCCTGTGGCCTCTCAATCGACACGGACACAACGAAGCACGACCCCCGGACGGAGCGGCGGGGGGGGGGGGGGGGGGCGGGGGCCCCCCCCCCCCCCCCCGCGGGGCCGGGCGCGACACCCAGGGGGGGGGGCCGGGGCGGGGGGGGGGCG
>JBLNEO010000164.1:0-4869 GCA_050262775.1 Pseudomonadota bacterium
GTCGTCACCTCGGCGATGTTGCGCACCTGCTCGGTGAGCGCCGAGGCCATGAAGTTGACGTTGTTCGTCAGGTCGCGCCAGGTGCCGCTGACGCCCGCCACCTCGGCCTGACCGCCGAGCCGTCCCTCGGTGCCGACCTCGCGGGCGACGCGGGTGACCTCGTCGGCGAAGGACGAGAGCTGGTCGACCATGGTGTTGATCGTCTGCTTGAGCCCGAGGATCTCGCCGCGCGCGTCGACCGTGATCTTCCGGCTCAGGTCGCCCTGTGCGACCGCCGTCGCGACCTCTGCGATGTTCCGCACCTGGCCGGTGAGGTTGGACGCCATCCCGTTCACGGACTCGGTGAGGCTGCGCCACGTCCCGCTGACGCCCTCGACCTGCGCCTGTCCGCCGAGCACGCCCTCGGTGCCGACCTCGCGGGCGACGCGGGTGACCTCGTCCGCGAAGGACGAGAGCTGGTCGACCATCGTGTTGATCGTGTCCTTGAGCTCGGCGACCTCGCCGCTGACCTGGACCGTGATCTTCTTCGAGAGGTCGCCGTTCGCGACCGCCGTCGTGACCGCGGCGATGTTCCGCACCTGGCCGGTGAGGTTCCCGGCGAGCGTGTTGACGTTGTCCGTGAGGTCCTTCCAGACGCCGCTGACGCCGTCGACGTTCGCCTGGCCGCCGAGGCGCCCCTCCGTCCCGACCTCGCGTGCGACGCGGGTGACCTCGGCCGCGAACGAGCGCAGCTGGTCGACCATCGTGTTGATCGTCTCCTTCAGCGCCAGCATCTCGCCGCGGACGTCGACCGTGATCTTCTGCGAGAGGTCGCCGGTCGCGACGGCGGTCGTCACCTGCGCGATGTTGCGCACCTGCGCGGTGAGGTTCGAGGCCATCCCGTTCACCGACTCCGTGAGGTCCTTCCACGTGCCGCTGACGCCCTCGACGTTCGCCTGGCCGCCGAGCTTGCCCTCGGTGCCCACCTCACGGGCGACGCGGGTGACCTCGGCCGCGAACGAGCGCAGCTGGTCGACCATCGTGTTGATGGTCTCCTTGAGCTCGAGCACCTCGCCCTTCGCGTCGACGGTGATCTTCCGCGAGAGGTCGCCGTTCGCCACCGCCGTCGTGACCGCCGCGATGTTGCGCACCTGGCTCGTGAGGTTGCCGGCGAGCGTGTTCACGTTCTCCGTCAGGTCGCGCCAGACGCCGCTGACGCCCTTCACCTGCGCCTGACCGCCGAGCCGTCCGTCGGTGCCGACCTCGCGGGCGACGCGGGTGACCTCGTCGGCGAAGGACGAGAGCTGGTCGACCATCGTGTTGATGGTCTCCTTGAGCTCGAGCACCTCGCCCTTCGCGTCGACGGTGATCTTCTTCGACAGGTCGCCCCGCGCGACCGCCGTCGTCACCTGCGCGATGTTGCGGACCTGGCTCGTGAGGTTGCCTGCGAGCGTGTTGACGTTGTCGGTGAGGTCCTTCCAGACCCCGCTCGCACCCTTGACCTTCGCCTGGCCGCCCAGCTTCCCGTCGGTGCCGACCTCGCGGGCGACGCGGGTGACCTCGTCGGCGAAGGACGAGAGCTGGTCGACCATCGCGTTCACGATCGTGCCCATCCGCAGGAACTCGCCCTTGATCGGCTGCCCGTCGATGCGCAGCGCGATCTTCTGGGAGAGGTCGCCTTGCGCCACCGCCTCGATCACGCGCGCGACCTCGCTCGTCGGCCGGACGAGGTCGTCGACCATGCCGTTGACGGCGTCGATCGACTCCGCCCAGGTGCCGCGCGCATCCGCGATGCGCGCGCGCTCGGTCAGGCGCCCGTCGCGGCCGACGAGCTTCCCGATCCGGAGGAGCTCCTTCGTCGTCGCCTCGCGCATCTCGGCGAGCTCGTTGAACGCCTGCGCCAGCTGCGAGGCGATGCCGCGCTCGCGCGCGACGACGCGCGTGCCGGGCTCGCCGTTGCGCGCGGAGCGCAGCGCCGCGAGGAGGTCCTCGAGCGTCTCGCGGTCGATCGTCACCTGCTCGCCGCCGCCGGTGCGCGTGCCGCCGTTCCTCCGGGCGCGCCGGCGGGCGGGGGTGCGGCCGCGCGGCGTGCGGTCCTCCTCGCCGGGCTGCTGCTGCTCGTCCACTGCCACTGGGCTCTCCTCGGTGCGGGGGATGACGGGGAGGACCGCGTGGGCGCGGGAATCGTGCTGATGCCCTCGGCTCGGCGACCCTCGGAAACCGGGGTCGGTTGTACCCGTCCGCTCGCGTCGTCAGTCGCGGGAGGGGGCCGAGCGGGGTGGTTTTGCGCCTTCCGACGCCGAAAACAGGCCCTCAGGCGTGCGCGAGCGCCCCGTGCAGGTCGTCCCAGAGCGCCTCGACGTCCTCCAGGCCGACCGACAGGCGAACTAAGTTAGCCGGCACCCGGTCGCCCTCCCAGCGCGCCCGGGTCTCCAGGGTCGTCGTCGTGCCGCCGAGGCTCGTGGCGTTCAGGATCCGACGCGTGGCCGTCTCCACCCGCCGCGCCGCGTCGGGCCCGCCGGCCACGTCGAACGAGAGCAGGCCGCCGAAGCCCGGGTAGCGGACGCGCTCGACGGCCGGGTGCCCCGCGAGGCGTCGCGCCAGCTCGGCCGCGGTCTCGTCCTGGCGGCGGACGCGGAGCTCGAGCGTCTCGAGGCTGCGGAGAAGGAGCCACGCGGGATCGGGCGCGGGCACGTTCCCGGTCGCCGCGCGGAAGGCCGCGAGCCGCTCGGCGTCCTCGGCGCGCCGGCACACGACGGCACCGAGGAGCACGTCGTGGTGGCCGCCCAGGAACTTCGTCGCGCTGTGCACGACGTAGTCGGCGCCGGACTCGAGCGGGCGGAGGTGCACGGGCGTCGCCGCGGTCGCGTCCACGACGAGCGGCGCGGGGTGTGCCGCCGCGGCCTCGAGGTCGGGCATCGTCAGCAGCGGGTTCGACGGCGCCTCGACCCAGACGAGGTCCGCGTCGACGGGCGGCGGCCCGCCCTGGTCGTACTCGGCGAACCCGAGCCCCCAGCGGGCGAGCGTGCGGAACGTGACGCCGGTGCCGTAGTAGGCGTCCCGCGCGAGCGCGACGGTCGCGCCGGGCTCGAGCGTCGCCAGCACGAGGCCGGTCGTCGCGCCCGCGCCCGACGGGAAGAGCACCGCGTGGCCCCGGTCGAGCTCGCCGAGCGCCGCCTCCGCCTCCGCCACGACGGGGTTCGCGGTGCGCGCGTAGTAGAACCGTCCGGGCGTCCCGTCCTCGTACGGCCAGATCGTCGAGCGGTCGAGCGGGGGCAGCGGCATCCGGCGAGATACTAGGCTCCGCCCGATGGCCGCCACCGACGACAGACCCGAGACCGCCGAGGACTCGACCGCCGCGAAGCTCGCCCGGCTCGAGCGGCTCCGCGACGAGGCGCTGCACGCCGGCACCGAGAAGGCGGTGGCGCGGCATCGCGCGGAGGGGAAGCTCCTCGCGCGCGAGCGCGCGGAGCGGTTCTGCGATCCCGGCTCGTTCGTCGAGCTCGACCGCTACGTCCGCCATCGCGAGCCGAACTTCGGGATGCTCGAGCGGCGGCCGTGGGGCGACGCCGTCGTCACCGGCCACGGCACCGTGTTCGGGCGGAAGGTGTTCGTGTTCTCCCAGGACTTCACCGTCTTCGGCGGGTCGCTGTCGGAGGTCTTCGCCGAGAAGATCTGCAAGCTCATGGACATGGCCGTCAAGTACGGCTGCCCCGTGATCGGGATCAACGACTCCGGCGGCGCGCGCATCCAGGAGGGCGTGGTCTCGCTCGCCGGCTACGCCGAGATCTTCTGGCGCAACGTCCAGGCCTCCGGGGTCGTCCCGCAGCTCTCGCTCGTGATGGGGCCGTCCGCGGGCGGCGCGGTCTACTCGCCCGCGATCACCGACTTCGTGTTCATGGTCGAGGGCTCGTCGTACATGTTCATCACGGGCCCCGACGTGGTGCGCACGGTCACGGGCGAGGAGGTGTCGTTCGAGGACCTCGGCGGCGCCGTCACCCACGCCTCGAAGTCGGGGGTCGCCCACTTCGTCTCGCCCGACGAGGAGGCGTGCCTCGACGACGCGCGCCTGCTCCTCTCGTACCTGCCGCAGAACAACCTCGAGCGTGCCCCGTACGCCGCGCCGACCGATCCGGTCGACCGGGAGGATGCGGAGCTCGACGCGCTGATCCCCGACAACCCGAACAAGCCGTACGACATGCACGAGGTGATCACGCGCGTGATGGACGACGGCGAGTTCCTCGAGGTGCACGAGCGCTGGGCGGAGAACGTCGTCTGCGGCTTCGCCCGCCTGGGCGGTCACGCCGTCGGCGTCGTCGGCAACCAGCCCCGGTCGCTCGCCGGGGTGCTCGACATCGACTCCTCGGTGAAGGCGGCGCGGTTCGTCCGGACGTGCGACGCGTTCAACGTCCCGCTCGTGACGTTCGTCGACGTCCCCGGCTTCCTCCCCGGCACCGCGCAGGAGTGGGGCGGGATCATCCGCCACGGCGCAAAGCTCCTCTACGCGTACGCCGAGGCGACCGTGCCGAAGCTCGCCGTGATCACGCGGAAGGCCTACGGCGGCGCGTACGACGTCATGAGCTCGAAGCACATCCGCGCCGACTTCAACTTCGCCTGGCCGACCGCCGAGGTCGCCGTGATGGGGCCGGAGGGCGCCGTGAACATCGTCTTCCGCAAGGAGCTCGCGGACGCCGACGACGCCGAGGCGCGCCGGGCCGAGCTGATCGCGGACTACAAGGAGCGGTTCGCGAACCCGTACGTCGCGGCCGAGCGCGGGTACGTCGACGACGTGATCGAGCCGCGCCGGACGCGCCCCGTGCTCGTGGACGCGCTCGAGACCTCGCTGCGCAAGCGCGAGCCGCGGCCGAAGCGCAAGCACGGGAACATCCC
>JBLNEO010000165.1:0-20311 GCA_050262775.1 Pseudomonadota bacterium
GGGTGACGGTCGGGGGGATCGTGTCGGCGGTGAAGCAGCTGACGACGAAGAAGGGCGAGCCGATGGTCTTCCTGCGCCTCGACGACGTGACCGGGGGCGCCGAGGTCGTCGTCTTCAACTCGGTGTACGCGGCGTCGCGGCACCTGTGCGTGCCCGACCAGATCCTCGTCGTCAAGGGGCGGGTCGACCACAAGCAGGAGGGCGAGACGAAGTTGATCGCCCAGGAGCTGCAGCCGTTCGACGCGGTGCCGGAGAAGAAGGAGGTGCGGCTGCTCGTCGACGCGCGGAAGGCGCCCGCGGGGATCGTGCGCGAGCTCGCGGCGCTGCTCCGTGACTTCCCGGGCGAGGCGCCGGTGTTCGTCGACATGGACACGAACGCCGGGCGTCGCCGACTCGAGCTCGGCCCCGCCTACCGGGTCGCACCGAACTCGGACTTCTTCGCCGAGGTGAAGCACCTGCTCGGCGAGACCGCCGTCGTGCAGTAGTGGGCGCCCTCAACCTCGCGGTGCGGTTCGGCCTCGAGCTCGTGCTGCTCGTCGCGCTCGCGTGGCGCGGGTTCACGCTCGACGCGCCGCTGCTCGTGCGCATCCTCGTCGGGCTCGCGGCGCCGGCGGCGGCGGTCGCCGTGTGGGCGCGGTGGATCGCGCCGCGGGCTGCGGGGCGCCTGGCCGACCCGTTGCGCTTCGGCGTCGAGACGGTGCTCTGGATCGCCGGCGCGGGCGCGCTCGCCGCGGTGGCGGGTGCGGGGTGGGGGATCGCCTTCCTCGTGCTCGCGCTCGTGAGCGCCGCGCTCGTCCGCGTGTGGCCGGAGCCCGTGCACGAACGCCGGCCCCGCTGAGGCCGGCGCGCGAGGACTATGCCGCGGGCTCCGGGACCGGGAAGGCCTCCGAGCGGGCGCTGCGAAGCACCTCGCGGGAGCCCTTCTCGCGGATCCGGATCTCGATCGAGTACTCGCCGGGACGCTGCGGGATCGGCGACCAGACGACGGTGTCGGTGCCGTCGTCGCACCCGTCGGGCTCCCACTCGCGTACGAGCTGGTCGCGGAGCTCGGCACCGGGAACGGGTCCGCCGTTCCCCGTCAACACCCACGCGCGGATCTCGAGCGGCTCGCCGTCGTACCCCTTCGCGTCGGCGTGGACCGTGACGCGTTTCCCCGGTTGTGCGAGGCGCTCCTTCGTCAGGCCGGCCTTCGACGCGCCGTCGAGCTCGAGCGACTCGCCGCGGGTGACGAGCCGCGACAGCGTCGGCTGCCCCAGCGTGACGTCGTGCACGTCGGGGCACGTCGAGCCGCCGGAGACCCGGTCGACGAGGTCGAGCGTGCCGTTCAGCAGCGCGAAGCCGGCGAGGATCGCCGCCGTCGAGCCGGCGACGATCGCGCGCGTTCGCGTGTAGTAGCGGCGCCACCCCGTCTGGGGCGGCGGGGTCTGCTCCGTCACCGGAGGCGCACCGTCCTCGTCCGCGCCTTCGTGCCGCCGCAGGCGTCGGCGACCGTGAGGCGGACGGTGTAGCGGCCCGGCTTCGCTCGCGCGGGAACCGGGAGGACGGCGGTGCGCGTGCCGGGCGCGAGGACGCCGGTCCTCACCTGCCTCACGACCGCACGGCCGCGGAGGAGCGCGATCCGCAGCGACGACGCGCCGGTCAGCACGACCCCCACTCGCACGCGGCGGGGACGCTTCAGCACCTTCGCGACGAAGCCGCCGTAGTCGAGCGACGCGCAGCGGTCGAAGCGTGCGCGGGCGACGGGCTCGCCCGTGGCGGTGACGCTGCAGGCGGTTCCCGAGCACGCGCCCGACCAGCCGGCGAAGACCGATCCCGCCTCCGGCGACGCGGCGAGCGCGATCTGCGCGCCGTCAGGGAACCCGAACGAGCAGTCGGGCGGGCAGGCGATGCCCTCGGGGGTGCTGCGCACGGTGCCCCGGCCGCGACCGAAGAGCTCGACGCGGAGCGTCCGGCGCGCGAGCCGGAACACGGCGGTCACCGAGCGGGTCGTGTCGGCGACGACGACGCACGCGTCGCTGCCGCCGCAGTCGCCGCGCCACCCGGCGAAGAGCCACTTGTCGCTCGCCGGGGTTGCCGTCAGGCGCACGCGCGTCCGCTCGCCGAACGCCGCCGCGCACGTCGAGCTCGGCCCGCAGTCGATCCCGTTCGGCGAGCTGCGGACGCTGCCGTTCCCCGAGCGGGCGACGTTGACGCCGAACGAGGGCGGCGGCCCGTCGGGACGGAACGAGACGGTGACCTGCGCGTTGCCGCTGATCACGAGGTGGCACTCCGCGGCCCTGCCGACGCACGCGCCGCTCCACTCCTTGAGCGTCCCGCTGACGGGCCTCAGCGTCACGTTCGTGCCGAAGGCGATCGGCGGCGTCGTGCACTCGGCGTCGCCGCAGGGGAAGCTCTCGCTCCCGTCGTTCCACACCGCCTCGACCGTGCCGGTGGTCGAGCCGCTGCCCGGCGGATTCATGTTCCTGATCGTGATGCGGTAGTTCCCGGGCGGGATCGGGTTGCGGACGAACGAGGCGACGGCGTCGCGATCCTGGTCGAGCGTGACGCGGCAGGCGTCGTCGGAGCCGCTGCAGTCGCCGAACCACCCGAGGAAGCGGAAGCCGTTGCTCGCGCGCGCCCGGATCGTGACCTGCCCGCCCCCGATCCAGCCGGCGGAGCACGTGCTGCCGCAGTCGATCAGGCCCTCGGGGTCGCTCACGACGGTGCCGCCCTCGCTCCGGGTCACGGCGAGGGTGTTCGGCGGCGCGGGCGTCTGCGTCGGCCCGAAGTTCGCGCTGACGGACGTGGCGGCGTCGACGACGAGCTCGCACCGGAGCGAGCGGCCGGTGCACCCCGCCTCCCAGCCGCGCAGCTCGCGGCCGCCGTCGGGGATCGCGCGGAGGACGATCGTCGCGCCCACCTGGACCTGCGCGGAGCACGTCGAGCCGCAGTCGATCGCCCCGGCGGGCTCGCTCTGGACGCGGCCGCCGCCCGACACGGAGACGGTCACCGTCGCGGTCACGACCGCCTGCCGTTCCGGCGCCGCGCGTGCGACGCCCGCGGCGACGGCGAGCGCCGCGATCCAGGCGAAGACGAACCGTGTGCGCATCGCTTCCCTCCCGACCCGCGCCCGCGAGGCGCCGCAGGAACCTGTTGTACCACCCTCGACGCGCGACGAGAAGGAACGCTTCCCGCGCGACCGGTGTAGACCGTGGACACCACCCGAGGGAGGCCTGGATGCTCCGACTCACACTCGCGGTCGCGCTCGTCGCGCTCGCCACGGCCACGTCGGCCGCCGCCGGCGGCTGGGCCACGGCCGGCCTGACCCCGCTCCCGCCCGACTCGATCTCGTCCGGCGACACCTGGAACACGACGATCACGGTGCTCCAGCACGGCCGGACGCCGCTCGAGGGCGTCACGCCGACGCTGACGATCCGGAGCGGCGGCGAGCAGCGGACCTTCACCGCCACGCCGACCGACGAGCCCGGCAAGTACCACGTCGCCGTCACCTTTCCGCAGGGCGGCACGTGGGCGGTCGCCGTCTACGACGGCTTCACGCAGTACGGCGGCGCCCGAACGACCACGTTCGGCACCGTCGACGTCACCGGTGGACCCGTCGCCGGCGGCGGGTTCCCGCTCGGTTGGACGCTCGCCGGCGTCGCGGCGGCGCTCGCGGCCGGGGCCGCCCTGCTGCTCCTCGTCCGGCGCGGGCGCGCCGGCGCGGAGCCGGTCCCGACGGCCTGAGCCGTAAAGGTTCCTTTAAATCGGCGGATCACCCGGTAAGGGGTGATCCGCGGTCCTCGTTTAACCGAATGACGAGCGAGGACGTCTAGAAAGGAACCATGGCGGCAGCAGAACTCACACGGCCAACCGAGGGGGAGCGGGTGCAGGCGTGGCGGCTCGAGGAGCTGGAGCGTGCGGGGTACCCGCGCGAGCTGGCCGCGGAGATCGCCGGGCGGCTCGAGATCGACCTGCACCACGCGGTGGCGCTGGTGCGCGAGCAGGGCTGCGCGCCGGACATCGCCGCCCGGATCCTCCTCTAGCGGCTCCTCACCCCTGAGCGCCGCGACGGCGTCCGCTGCAGGGACGCGGCCGCCGCGGCAGAATCAGCCGCCGTGAGCTCGTTCCTCGCCTCCATCCCGTCGCCCTCGGGCGGCGAGCTCGACGTCGGCCCGGTCCAGATCCACGCGTACGGGCTGATGCTGCTGCTCGCGATCGCCGCCTGCGTGTGGCTGACGGGGGTCCGCTGGGTCCGGCGCGGCGGCGACTGGGACCTCGTGTTCCGCGTCGCGGTCTGGGGCGTGGCCGCCGGGATCGTCGGCGCGCGGCTCTACCACGTGATCACGTCGTGGAACGAGGTACCGGACGAGTGGTGGGGCGTCTTCGCCGTCTGGAAGGGCGGGCTCGGCGTGTGGGGCGGGATCGGGCTCGGCGTCCTCGTCGGCGCGATCGTCGTGCACCGGTCGGGCGAGAGCGTCACCCGGTTCATGGACGCGGTCGCGCCGGGCCTGCTGCTCGCGCAGGCGATCGGGCGCTGGGGCAACTGGTGGAACCAGGAGCTCTTCGGCGGCCCGACCGACCGGCCCTGGGGCCTCGAGATCGACCCCGAGAACCGGCCCGCGCAGTACCTCGACCGTCCGACGTTCCACCCGACGTTCCTCTACGAGTCGCTCTGGAACCTCCTGGGCGTCGGCGTGCTGCTGCTCGTCGACCGCCGCTTCCGGATCCGGCCGCCGGCGCTGTTCGCGCTCTACGTCGCCTGGTACACGGCCGGCCGCTTCTTCATCGAGCAGCTGCGCGTCGACCCGGCCCACGAGCTCGGGCCGTGGCGCCTGAACGCGTGGGTGTCGCTCGCGCTCTTCGTCCTCTCCGCGGCGTACTTCCTCTGGCACCAGTGGCTCGGGCCGCGCCGCCGCGCCCGGTCGGACGAGCCGGCGCCGCCGCCGCGGATGAGCGTGCCCAAGGGCCGCGTCCGAAGCGGGCGCTAGCCTCCGCGCCGATGGTCGTGCGCGAGCTCGAGCTGGACCTCGATGCGTTCGAGGGGCCCTTCGACCTGCTCCTGACGCTCGTGCTGAAGGAGGAGATCGACCTCGCGGAGGTCGACGTCGCGACGATCGTCGTCCGCTTCGTCGAGCACCTGCTCGAGCGCGACGAGCTGAACCTCGACGCCTGCGGCGAGTTCCTCGTCCTCATCGCGGCCCTGCTCGAGCTCAAGGCGCGCGCGCTGTTCCCCGAGGAGGAGGCGGAGCTCGCCGACCTCGAGCCCGAGGAGGCGGCGGAGGAGCTCGCACGGCGGCTCGCGGAGTACCGGCGCATGAAGGCGGCGGCGGCGTGGCTCTCCGAGCGGCTGGCCGGGGAGCGCGACCGGTTCTTCCGCGTCGGCCCGGCGCCGCTCGCGCCGAAGCCGGAGCGGCCGCTCGCCCCCCAGGAGCCGGCGTCGCTCGCCGCCGCGCTCCGGCTGCTCGCGGTACCGCCGGAGGCGCCGTCGACCGCGCACATGGCGCTGCGCTTCCCGCCGGTCGGGCAGTTCGTCGAGCGCTTTCGCGCCGTGCTGCGGCGGCGTCGGCGGGTCGACTTCGAGCAGGAGGTCTCGGGGCTGTCGCGCGTCGAGCAGGCGGTCGCGTTCCTCGCGCTGCTCGAGCTGCGCAAGACGGGCGAGGTCGAGCTCGAGCAGGCGGCGCCGTTCGCACCGATCAGGATTCTCCGTGCCGACGTCGAAGGAGGAGTCTCATCGTGGATCGCCCGCTCCGCCTGATCTCGTCCAACCCCGTCGATCAGCTCGCCCGGGCGGTCGAGGCGCTGCTCGTCGTCGCCTCGCAGCCGCTGTCCGTCGACGAGCTCGCGGCGGCGGCCGCGGACGACCCGGAGCGGATCGAGACGGCGCTCGGCCTCCTCGGCGAGCGCTACCGCGAGGGACGGAGCGGGATCGTGCTCGAGCACGTCGCCGGCGGCTGGGCGTTCCGCGCCGCGCGCGAGGCGTCCGAGGCCTGCGCGCGCCTCGTCGAGCGGCCCGTCCAGCGCGGGCTCTCGCAGGCGGCGCTCGAGACGCTCGCGATCGTCGCGTACCTCGGCCCGTGCTCGCGCCCGGACATCGCGCGGGTGCGCGGCGTCGCCGCCGACTCGGCCGTCGCAGGGCTCGTCGAGCGCGGGCTGATCGCCGAGGCGGGCCGCGACGCGGACGCGGGGGGCGCCGTCCGCTACCGCACGACGCCGCTCTTCGAGCGCGTGTTCGGGCTGACGAGCCTCGCGGAGCTGCCGCGGCTCGACGACCTCGGCGCCGACGCCGAGGCGATTCGCGAGCGTCTGACCGCGGTCGCCGAGCAGCGCGCGTCCTAGCGGCCCCCCGCAGGTCGGGCCACCGACACGGCCACAATGGCGCCGGTGCGCCTCAACGCCTACCTCGCCCGCGCGGGCGTCGCCTCCCGCCGCAAGGCCGACGAGCTGATCAAGGCCGGTCGCGTCACCGTCAACGGGCGGCGCGGCGAGCTGAACACGGACGTCGGCCGGGACGACCGCGTCGCGCTCGACGGTGCGCCGGTCGCACAGCAGCCGCTCGCGTACATCCTCCTGCACAAGCCCGCCGGCGTCGTCACGACCGCGAGCGACCCGCAGGGGCGCCGCACGGTCGTCGACCTGGTCGACCACCCGGTGAGGGTGAACCCGGTCGGGCGCCTCGACGCCGACACCACCGGCGCCGTCCTGCTCACGAACGACGGCCTGCTCGCGAACCGGATCGCGCACCCGCGCTACGGGGTCGAGAAGGTGTACGTCGCGACCGTGGAGGGCGACCCGGACGACGAGGCGCTCCGGCGGCTGCGCGAGGGCGTGGAGCTCGACGACGGCACGACCGCGCCGGCGAAGGCGAAGCGGTTCGCGCCGGGGCGCGTCGAGATCGTCCTCCACGAGGGACGCAACCGCCAGGTCCGGAGGATGCTCGAGGCGGTGGGGCACCCCGTGAAGCGGCTCCACCGTCCGCGGCTCGCCGGCCTCGACCTCGACGGGCTCGCGCCGGGCGAGTGGCGCGAGCTCGAGGGGCACGAGGTCGCCGCGCTGCGCCGGCTGACGGCCGGGTCGGCCGAGCGCCGCCGTCGCCGCGCCTAGCGGGGCACGAAGCCCATGCGCTCGTACATCTGCGCCAGGGTCGGCGCGGAGGCCTCGCGCGCCTTCTCGGCGCCGCGGCGCAGCAGTGCCTGCAGCTCCGCCGGGTCGCCGCGCAGCTCGCGGTAGCGCTCCTGGATCGGGGCCAGCAGCGCGACGACCGCCTCGCCGACGTCCGTCTTGAACGCGCCGTAGCCCTGCCCGTCGTAGCGCGTCTCGATCGCCTCGGGTGCCTCGCCGGTCGCGACCGACATGATGTCGATGAGGTTCGTGACGCCGGCCTTGTCGGGCCCCCGCCGCACCTCCGTGCCGGAGTCGGTGACCGCGCTGCGGAACTTCTTGCGGATCACGTCCGGCTCGTCGAGCAGCAAGACCGTCCCGCCCGGCGTGCCGGCCGTCGTCGACATCTTCCGCGTGGGGTCCTGGAGGTCCATGATCCTCGCGCCCACCTCCGGGAAGATGCCGTCCGGGACGGTGAACGTCTCGCCGAAGCGCGCGTTGAAGCGCTCGGCGACGTCGCGCGCCAGCTCGAGGTGCTGGCGCTGGTCGTCCCCGATCGGCACGTGGGTCGTCTGGTAGAGCAGGATGTCGCCCGCCATCAGCACGGGGTAGGTGAAGAGCCCGGCCGAGACGAACTCGCGCTGCTCGGACTTGTCCTTGAACTGCGTCATCCGCCCGAGCTGGCCGTAGCTCGTCACGGCGGCGAGCAGCCACGCGGACTCCGCGTGGGCCGTCACGTGGCTCTGGACGAAGACGGTCGACCGGTCCGGGTCGAGTCCGGTCGCGAACAGCATCGCCGCCAGGTCGAGCGTCCGCTCGTGGAGGTCGGCCGGGTCGTGGTCGACCGTGATCGAGTGCAGGTCGACGATGCAGAAGAACGCGTCGCCTCGCGCCTGCGTCGCGACGTACTGGCGGAAGCCTCCGCTGTAGTTGCCGAACTGCTTCGCGCCGGTCGGCTGGATGCCCGAGAAGATGCGCATTTCGCCGACGGAGTGTAGAAGCCGCCGCCTCTACACTGGCTCGATGGCGACGCAGACGTGGTCACCCGCCTCGTGGCGGTCGCTCCCGGCCGGCCACCAGCCGGAGTGGCCGGACGAGGAGCGCGCCGAGGCGGCACGGGCGCAGCTCCGGGCGATGCCGCCGCTCGTCTTCGCGGGCGAGGCGCGCACGCTCCGGGGGGCGCTCGGCGAGGTCGCCGCGGGCCGAGCGTTCCTCCTCCAGGCGGGTGACTGCGCGGAGTCGTTCCACGACATGAGCGCCGTCTCGATCCGGGAGAAGCTGAAGGTGATGCTGCAGATGAGCGCGGTGCTCATCTACGGCTCGACCCTCCCGCTCGTGAAGGTCGGCCGCATCGCGGGCCAGTTCGCGAAGCCGCGCTCCTCGCCCGTCGAGGACGGGCTGCCGAGCTTCTTCGGCCACATGGTGAACGGCGAGGAGCCGACGCTCGAGGCGCGGACGCCGGATCCCGACCGCATGGTGCGCGCGTACCACCAGTCCGCGTCGACGCTCAACCTGCTGCGCGCCTTCACGAAGGGCGGCTTCGCCGACATGACGCAGGTGCACGCGTGGAACAAGGACTTCGTCGCGAGCTCGCCCGCGGGCCGGCGCTACGAGCGCCTGGCGAACGAGATCGAGCGGGCGCTCCGCTTCATGGCGGCCATCGGCATCGACCCGCAGGAGGCGCAGTCGCTGCACCACGTGGACGTGTGGACGAGCCACGAGGGGCTCGTGCTCGACTACGAGGAGGGACTCACGCGCCGCGACTCGCTGACGGGCGACTGGTACGACTGCTCGGCGCACATGCTCTGGATCGGCGAGCGCACGCGGCAGCCCGACGGCGCCCACGTCGAGTTCTTCTCCGGTGTGCACAACCCGCTGGGCGTGAAGCTCGGGCCGACCGCGACGCCGGCGGACGTGCTCGAGCTCTGCGAGCGGCTGAACCCGGAGCGGATCCCCGGCCGCCTCACGTTCGTCGCGCGAATGGGTCGCGACCGCGTCGCGGAGGCGCTGCCGCCGCTGCTCCGCGCGGTGGAGGAGGCGGGGCACCCGATCGTCTGGGCCTGCGACCCGATGCACGGGAACGGCGTCCGCACCGCGGGCGGCGTCAAGACCCGGTCGTTCGACACCATCCTCGGCGAGATCGAGGCGTTCTTCGCCGCGTGCCGCGCGGAGGGCGCCTGGCCGGGCGGCGTGCACATCGAGTTCACCGGCGAGGACGTGACGGAGTGCCTCGGCGGGTCCGAGGCGGTGCTGGAGGAGCACCTCGACGCGCGGTACATGTCGCTCTGCGATCCGCGCCTGAACGCCCGGCAGTCGCTCGACCTCGCGTTCCGGCTCGCCGAGCTGATGCGCGACCTCCCGTCGCCCACGGCATGACCGCGCGTGTCGCGGTGATCGGGACGGGCCTCATGGGCGCGTCGGTCGGCCTCGGCGCGCGCGAGGCCGGCGCGGCGGTCCGCGGCTGGGACGCGGATGCCTCCGCGCTCGCGACCGCGGCCGAGCGCGGTGCGGTCGAGCCGGCGCCGTCGCTCGAGGAGGCGGTCGACGGCGCCGACGTCGCCGTGGTCGCGGTTCCCGTCGCGGCGCTCCCCGCGCAGGTCGACGCCGTCCTCTCGGCGACGGCGGACGGCACGACCGTGACCGATCTCGGCTCGACGAAGGCCTGGTCGGCGGGCCTCGGCGACCGCTTCGTCGGCGGCCACCCCGTCTGCGGGCGGGAAGCGCGTGGCCCTGCCGCCGCCACCGCCGAGATGTTCCGCGGCGCGACGTGGTTCCTGACGCCGACGGCCGCGACCGATCCGCAGCGCTACCGGGCGCTGCACGGGTTCGTCACCTCGCTCGGCGCGGTGCCGGTGGCGATCGATCCGGCGGCGCACGACCGCCTTGTCGCGCTGACGAGCCACCTGCCGCACGCGCTCGCGAACCTGCTGCTGAACCAGGCGGGGACGAACCGGATCGAGGGTCACGAGCCGCTCGCCTCCGCAGGCGGCTCGCTCCGCGACATGACGCGCGTCGCGGGCGCCAACCCGCGGATCTGGGTCGACATCTTCCTCGACAACGCGGAGCCGCTCCGCGAGGCCCTCGCCGACCACCGCCGCCGCGTCGAGCAGGTCGAGGCCGCGCTCGAGCGCCGTGACGCCGGCTTCCTGGCGCGCTGGATCGCCGAGGCGGCGGGCAACCGGCGCCGGATGCTCGCCGGCGCGTACGAGGCGCCCGCCGACCTCCAGCGCATCGACGTCCACGTGCCCGACCGCCCCGGCGTCCTCGCCGGCATCACGCAGGCGCTCGGCGCGGAGCGGATCAACATCGAGGACTTCGAGCTGCGCCACCTCTCGCCGGAGCGCGGCGGCACCCTCACGCTGCTCGTCGGCGGCGAGGACGAGGCCGAGCGAGCCCGCGCGCTCCTCGAGGCGCAGGGCTACTCGGCCGCCGTGTCGCGGATCCTCGACGAATGAGGGTCGCGCCCGCCGCCGCGCTCGTCGGCCACCTCCGCGTGCCCGGCGACAAGTCGCTCTCCCACCGGGCGCTCCTCGTCGGCGCCGTGTGCGACGGGCGCGTCCAGGTCGAGGGCTGGGGTCGCTCGGGCGACACGGAGTCGACCCTGCGCGCGGTGCGCGCGCTCGGCGTCGAGGTGGACGAGCTCGACGAGACGACGCTCGTCGTCGACGGGGCGGGGCTCCGCGGGCTGCGCGCGCCGGACGGCCCGCTCGACTGCGGCAACGCCGGGACCCTGATGCGGGTGCTCCCGGGGCTGCTCGCCGGCCAGGCGGGGCGGTTCGAGCTGTCCGGCGACGAGTCGCTCTCGCAGCGGCCGATGGAGCGCGTCGCCGAGCCGCTGCGCCGGATGGGCGTTCGCGTGGAGACGCACGACGGGTTGCCGCCGGTCGTCGTCGAGGGCGGCGCCGTGCACGCGATCGACTACGCGCTCCCGGTCGCGAGCGCCCAGGTCAAGTCGGCCGTGCTCCTCGCCGGCCTCTACGGCGACGGACGGACGACCGTGGTCGAGCCGCGGCCGACGCGCGACCACACGGAGCTCCTGCTCGAGGCGGCGGGCGCGCGGGTCGTGCGGCGCCCGACGTCGGTGTCGGTCGACCCGGCGGAGCGCCTGCAGCTCGAGCGCGTGGTCGTGCCGGGCGACTTCTCCTCGGCGGCGCCGCTCCTCGTCGCGGCCGCGATCGTGCCCGGCTCCGAGCTGACGGTGCACGGCGTCGGGCTGAACCCGCGCCGGACGGGCCTCCTCGACGTGCTCGGCCGCATGGGAGCCCGGATCAGCGTCTACAACCGCCATCGCGCCGGAGGGGAGACCGTCGGCGACGTGGAGGTGCGTTCGTCGAGCCTCGTCGCCACGACGGTCGCCGCCCACGAGGTGCCGACGCTCGTCGACGAGCTGCCCCTCGCGGCGCTCGCGATGGCGCACGCCCGCGGCGAGAGCCGCGTCGAGGGCGCCGAGGAGCTGCGCGTGAAGGAGACGGACCGCGTCGAAGCGACGGCGGAGGCGCTCCACGCGATCGGGACGCGCGTCGAGGCCCGGGAGGACGGGTGGCGCATCCGGGGCGTGCCCGCGCGGCCGCGCGGGGGGCACGTGCGGGCCGAGGGCGACCACCGCATCGCGATGCTCGGCGCCGTCGCGGGGCTCGCGAGCCGCGAGGGCGTCGAGGTCGAGGGCGCCGAGAGCGTTGGCATAAGCTTCCCGGGCTTCTTCGACCTCCTCGACTCCGTGACCAGCCGATGATCATCGCCATCGACGGGCCGGCGGGAGCGGGCAAGAGCACGGTCGCGCGCAGGCTCGCCGAACGGCTCGGGTTCCGCTACCTCGACACCGGCGCCATGTACCGGGCCCTCACCTGGCTCGCGCTGGAGCGCGGCGCCGACCTCGAGGACACGGCCGGGCTCGTCGCGCTCGCGGAGGAGCACCCGGTCGGGTTCGACGGGTTGCGGGTGTTCGTGGACGACGTGGAGGTGACGCGGGCGATCCGCGAGCCGAGGATCGACCGCGCGGTGCCGGTCGTCGCGCGCCAGACGCCCGTGCGCGAGGTGATGCGCGAGCGCCAGCGCGAGCTGGCCGCGCACGGCGACGCGGTGATCGAGGGCCGTGACATCGGCCGCGTGGTCGTGCCGCACGCCGACGTGAAGGTCTACCTCGTCGCCGACGAGGGCGAGCGCGCGCGCCGCCGGATCGCGGAGCACCCCGACCTGCCCGACGCCGAGGCGCTCGCCACCGACCTGCGACTCCGGGACGCGAGCGACGCGAAGCAGATGGAGCCGGCCGAGGATGCGCGGGAGCTCGACACGACGCACCTCACGATCGACCAGGTGGTCGAGCGGATCGAGGCGCTCGCGCGCGAGCGGGCGACGGCATGAGGGACGCCGACGCGGCGTGGGCGGTGGGGCGCTTCACGCTCGACCCGCTCGCCCGGCTCGCGACGCGGCTCAAGGTCTACGGCAAGGAGCGCGTGCCGCGGGACGGCGGGATCGTGCTGGCGCTGAACCACTTCCACTGGATCGACCCCGCGGCGTTCGGCGCGGCGTCGCCGCGGACGGTCTACTTCATGGCGAAGGCCGAGGCGCACCGCGTGCCGGGGCTCGGCCAGCTCATCCGCGCGTTCGGGACGTTCTCGGTCCGGCGCGGCGAGTCCGACCGGGAGGCGGTGCGGCTGATGCGCGAGGTGGTCGAGGAGGGCAAGGCGCTCGGCCTCTTCGTCGAGGGGACGCGTCAGCTCGCGGGTGTCCCGGGCGAGGTGAAGCCCGGCGCGGCGATGGCGGCGCTGCAGGGCGACGTCCCGGTCGTCTGCGGCGCGGTGCACGGCTCGCAGACGTGGAAGCCCGGCAACTTCCACCCGGTGTCGGTCGCGTGGAGCGAGCCGCTCCGGTTCGACGGCCTGCCGAAGGGCGGCAAGGGGTACCGGGAGGCGTCGCAGGAGATCGAGCGGGAGATCAGGCGGTTGTGGGAATGGCTCGTCGACATCCACGCGGCCGGCCGGCCGGCGAAGGCGCTTCCGCCGGCGTAGCCGAGGAGCCCCCCGAGCTCCTCGGCACGGTGGCGATCGTCGGCTTCCCGAACGTCGGCAAGTCGACGCTCGTGAACCGGCTGACGGCGACGCGCACGGCCGTCGTCCACGAGACGCCGGGCGTGACGCGCGACCGGAAGGAGCTCGTCTGCGAGTGGGGCCGCCACCGGTTCGTGCTCGTGGACACGGGCGGCGTGGACGTCGCGGATCCGTCGCCGATCACGAGGCAGATCGCGGACCAGGCGCGTGCCGCGATCGAGGAGGCCGACCTCGTGCTGTTCCTCGTCGACGCGAAGCAGGGGATCACGCCCGGCGACGAGGAGATCGCCGACCTGCTCCGCCGGGCGCGCAAGCCGGTCGTCCTCGTGGCGAACAAGGTCGACGACCCGGCGCGCGAGGAGCGGATGCACGAGTTCCACCGCCTCGGTCTGGGCGAGCCGGTGTCGATCTCGAGCCTCCACGGGCACGGCACCGGCGACCTGCTCGACGAGCTCGTCGCGCGCCTGCAGGAGCTCGCGCCCGAGCGGCCCGCGGAGGTGGACGACGCGGCGGTCCGCGTGGCGATCCTCGGGCGGCCGAACGTCGGCAAGTCGTCGCTCGTGAACCGCCTCCTCGGCGAGGACCGCGTGATCGTCTCCGAGGTGCCGGGGACGACGCGCGACTCGATCGACACGGTGCTGCGGCGCGACGGCACGGCGTTCGTCCTCGTCGACACCGCCGGGATGCGGCGGAAGCGCAAGCACCGGCAGGGGATCGAGTACTGGTCGGAGCTCCGGACGCTCGAGGCGGCCGAGCGCGCGGACGTCGCGGTCGTGCTCGTCGACGCCTCCGAGGGGATCACGGAGGGCGATCTCGCCGTCGCCGACACGGCGCGGAAGTCGAATTCGTCGACGCTCGTCGTGCTCTCGAAGTGGGACATCGCCGAGCACCGGCTCGAGGAGCTCAAGCCGCAGCTCGACCGGCGGCTGCGGCAGCGCCCCCCGGTGATCGCCGTCTCGGCCAAGACGGGGCGCGGCATCGAGCGCCTGCTCGACGGCGTCGAGGTGCTGTACGCGAAGCACACGGCGCGCATCGGCACCGGCGAGCTGAACCGGTTCCTGAAGGAGCTGCGCGAGGCGCGTCGCGCCCCGTCGAAGGCGGGACGGAGCCTGAACCTCCTCTACGGCGCGCAGGTGCAGACGCGACCGCCGCGGTTTCGCTTCCACGTCAACGACCCGGGCCTCGTCACGCGCGACTACGCCTACTGGGTCGAGAACCAGCTGCGCGAGCGGTTCGGCCTGCAGGGCGTCCCCGTGTCGATCGACTTCGTGCGCCGGTGAGCGGGCTGAGGGTCGTCGTCGTCGGGGGCGGGTCGTGGGGGACGGCGTTCGCCTGGCTGCTGACGCAGCGCGGCCACGAGGTCACGCTCGCGTGTCGCGACGCCGAGCAGGTGCGCGTGATCCGGGAGGAGCACCGCAACCCGCGCTACTCGACGTCGGCCGACCTGACCGGGATCGACGCGACGCTCGTGGACGACGCGCCCTACGACGCCGCGGACGTCGTCGTCGCCGCCGTGCCGAGCCGGGTGTTCCGCGGCGTCGTCGAGACGATCCCCGGAACGGCACCGGTCCTCGGCCTCACGAAAGGGCTCGACCCTGGCACCGGCGAACGGCTCTCGCACGCCGTCCACGGCCGCCGCTACGCGCTGCTATCCGGGCCGAACATGGCCGAGGAGGTGCTCCAGGGCCTGCCCACGGCCGCCGTGATCGCGAGCGACGACGCGGAGCTCGGCGCGACGCTGCAGGCGGCGATCAACTCGCCGACCTTCCGCATCTACGTCAACGACGATCTGCTCGGCGTCGAGCTGTGCGCGGCAGCGAAGAACGTGATCGGGCTCGCCGCGGGCGGGGTCGACGGCCTCGGCCTCGGCGACAACGCGAAGGCGGCGCTGATCACGCGCGGCCTCGCCGAGATGCGCCGCCTCGGCGAGGCGGCCGGCGCCGACCCCGACACGTTCGCCGGCATGGCGGGCATGGGCGATCTGATCGTCACCTGCTGGCACCCGAGCGGCCGGAATCGACGGGCCGGCGAGCTGATCGCGCGCGGTGCCTCGCCGGCGGAGGCGGAGGCGGCGATCGGGCAGGTCGTCGAGGGGCTCACGACCGCGCCGGTGCTCCAGCGGCTCTCGCAGCGCCTCGGCGCCGAGCTGCCGATCACCGACGGCGTCTGCTCGGTGCTCGGCGGCGTTACGCTGACGGAACTGGTCTCAAGCCTCATGGGCCGCGCGCCGACGGAGGAGTAGATGCACGCGACACGGAACACAGCACGGGCGATGCGGACCTCGGTCGGAGCGGTCGCGGCGGCGTGCGCCGTCCTCCTCGCCGGCTGCGGCGGCGACGAGACGGCGGCCGTCGGCGGCCCGTCCGCGGCGACCCTCGCGCCCGCCTCGGCGCCGCTGTTCGCGTCGATCGACAGCGACACGAGCTCCGATCAGTGGCAGCAGGTCGACGAGCTGCTGCAGCGCTTCCCCGGCCGGGACCGGATCGTCTCGGAGCTCCGTTCCGCACTCTCCGAGCAGGGCGTGACCACCGAGGACATCGACCGCGCGTTCGGCCCGACCGTCGACGTCGTCGCGCTCGACCTCGACGCGAACGGGGACGGCGCCGGCGTCGCGCTGACGCAGACGGACGACGTCGCCGCGCTCGAGGCGCTGCTGGCCAAGGACGACACCGACCGGTGGGTGACCGAGCGGCTCGAGGACGGGTGGGTCGCGTTCAGCGACGAGCAGTCGTCGATCGACCGACTGAAGGCGTCGAGCAGCGGGGCGTCGCTCGCCGACGAGCAGTCGTTCGCGGACGCGATGGCGAAGCTGCCCGGCGAGGCGCTCGCGAAGGTGTACGTGAACGGCGAGGCGCTGCGCGGGGCGCTGAAGAGCCTCGGCGGGGTGACGGGGCTGGCACAGGGTGGCGGCGCGCTCCGGACGGCGTCCGCTGCGGTCGTCGCGGAGGACGACGGCCTGCGCCTCCAGTTCTTCACGACGACGGACGGCAGCGCGGACGCGCCCGACGTGGGCAAGCTCCTCGAGGACGTGCCCGAGGGCGTGATCGCGTTCGCGGACTTCGGCCTCGGCGGGAGCGCGACGCAGCTCGAGGACGCCCTGAACGCGCAGCCGGGCGCGAAGGAGGCACTCGGCGGCTTCGAGCAGCTGGTCGGCGTGTCCGTCGACGACCTGGTCGCCCTCTTCGGGCAGGAGGCCGTGCTGTACGTGCGGCCCGGCGTCCTGATCCCCGAGGTGACGCTCGTCGTGAAGACGGACGGCGCGCGCGGCCGCGAGACCGTGGACTCGCTGCTCGGCGCGGCGGCCCGGCTCGCGGGCGGACAGACCCGGACGACGCAGGTCGACGGTCTCGACGCGACGGAGGCGTCGCTCGGGCCCGTCTCGCTCTACGCGGTCTCGTACGACGACCGCGTCGTCGTGTCGACGTCGAAGCAGGGGATCGAGGACTACCGCGGCGACGGCGACAAGCTCGCCGACGACGACCGGTACCGCGCGGCGCTCGATGCGGCCGACGTCGGCAAGGGCGACGACGTCTTCCTCTACGTCGACGCCGACGAGGCGTTCGGGCTCGCGGAGCGGCTCGCGCAGCTCGCCGGGCAGCCCCTGCCGAACGACGTGCGCGACAACGTCGAGCCGCTGCGGGCGCTCGTCGTGTCGGGCACGGTCGACGGCGACGAGGCGCAGGGGGCCGTCTTCCTGTCCCTCGACTGACCGCCCCGCGGCCGGGGGCGCTAGCCTACGGCCCCATGGCAGCCCGCGAGTTCCACTTCACGAGCGAGTCGGTGACGGAGGGTCACCCCGACAAGATCGCCGACCAGATCTCCGACAGCGTCCTCGACGCCGTCCTCGCCGACGACCCCCAGGGCCGGGTCGCGTGCGAGACCCTGATCACGACCGGCCTCGTCGTCGTCGCCGGGGAGATCTCCACCGAGACGTACGTCGACATCCCCCGCCTCGTCCGCTCGAAGATCACCGAGATCGGCTACACGCGGGCGAAGTACGGCTTCGACGCCGACACCTGCGGCGTGATCACGGCGCTCGACGAGCAGTCGCCGGACATCGCGCAGGGCGTCGACGAGTCCTTCGAGGTGCAGCACGGCGACAGCGATCCGCTCGACAGGGTCGGCGCCGGCGACCAGGGGCTCATGTTCGGCTACGCGTCGAACGAGACCGAGGAGCTGATGCCGCTGCCGATCATGCTCGCGCACCGGCTCGCGAAGCGGCTGTCCGAGGTGCGCAAGGCCGACGTGCTCCCGTACCTCCGTCCCGACGGCAAGACGCAGGTGACCGTGCGCTACGAGCTCGACGAGCACGGCGTGCAGCGGCCGGTCGAGATCGAGCGCATCCTCATCTCGACCCAGCACCGCGACGGCCTCGACGCCGAGGCGCTGATCAAGCCCGACCTCGTCGAGCACGTCCTCCGCCCGATCCTGCCGCACGACCTCTACGACGAGCGCCGGATCGAGCACGACCGCGACTTCTTCTACGTCAACCCGACCGGGAAGTTCGTGATCGGCGGCCCGATGGGCGACACCGGCCTCACCGGCCGCAAGATCATCGTCGACACGTACGGCGGCGCGGCCCCGCACGGCGGAGGCGCCTTCTCCGGGAAGGACCCGACGAAGGTCGACCGTTCGGCCGCCTACGCCGCGCGGCACGTGGCGAAGAACGTCGTCGCCGCCGGGCTCGCGGAGCGCTGCCAGATCCAGGTGGCGTACGCGATCGGCGTGGCGCACCCGATGTCGGTCCTCGTGGACACGTTCGGCACCGAGGCGATCTCCGTGGCGCGGATCGAGGGGCTCGTGAAGGAGCACTTCGACCTCCGGCCCGCGGCGATCCTGCGCGACCTCGACCTCCGGCGTCCGATCTACGCGAAGACGGCGGCGTACGGCCACTTCGGCCGCGACGACCGCGACTTCACGTGGGAGCGGACGGACAAGGCCGACGCGCTTCGCGCGGCTGCAGGGCTCGTGGAGCCGGCCCGCGCGTAGAGCTCGGCGCGTCGGGGTACGGCCTCCCGCGTGGAGGCGACCCGTCGGCCGGTGAACATCCCGTGGGGGCTGATCGCCCTCGCGGCCGTCGTGCTCGTGGCCGTGCTCGTGCCGGGCTGGCTGACGGGGCTGCTCCCGTCGCTGCCGAACCCGTTCGCGGAGGAGACGATCGACCGCAGCGGCCCGGCGGTGCTGCGCTCGGTGCGCGGGCTCGAGGAGCTGCACTCCGCGACGGGGCACTACGAAGTGATCGTCGACCTCGAGCAGGACACGGCGCTGCCGTCGCAGGTGCTCGGCGAGCGGACGCTGTTCGTGGGCGTCGGCGACGTCGATGCCCTCGTCGACCTCTCGCAGCTCCGGCAGGACGCCGTCGAGGTCTCGGACGACCGCCGCCGCGCGCGGATCCTCCTTCCGCAACCGCGTCTCGGCGAGGTCCGCCTCGATCTCGACCGGAGCTACGTCTACGACCGGCGGCAGGGCGTGCTGAACGAGCTCGGCGACCTGTTCGGCGGCAACGATGCCGGCGAGCGCGAGGTGTTCCTCGCGGGCCAGCGGAAGATCCAGGCGGCGGCCGAGTCGTCGCCCCAGCTGAAGCAGGCCGCGCGGACGAATGCGCGACGGACGTTGACGGCGCTGCTGACCTCGCTCGGCTTCGAGGACGTCCGGATCCGCTACGCCGCGGTCGAGCCCTAGGCCGCGGGACGGACGAACAGGCCGGACGCCGCCTTGTCGCCGACGGCGCGCTCCTCATCGCCGATGCGCAGCGTCATCTGCCCGGCGGCCGCCGAGGCGTCGGTCACCTCCACCTCCGTCCCGGGCGCGAGCCCCTGGTCGTAGAACCAGTGGAGCAGGTCGCCGTCATGCTCCGCGAGGCGGACGATCGTCGCCCGGGTGCCCGTCGGGACGTCGGCGAGCGGCTTGAGCTCGCGGTTCTCCGCCTGCTCGACCGTCGTGTCGACCGGCCACCCGTGCGGGCACCGGTCGGGATGGCCGAGTCGGTCGGCGATCCGCTCGACCATGTCGTCCGTCAGCGCATCCCCGAGCTCGTCCGCGTGGACGTGCGACTCGGCGGCCGTGTAGCCCATGAAGTCCGTGAGCATCCGCTCGATCAGCCGGTGCTTGCGGACGACGCGCTCCGCGCGCTCCCGCCCCGCCGCGGTGAGGATCGCCTCCTTCTGCTCGCCGCGCTCGATCAGGCCCTCCGCCTCGAGGCGCTTCAGCATCTCTCCGGCCGACGCGCGCGCGACGCCCAGCATCTCCGCGACCCGCGCTGCGAGCGTCGGCGTGCCGCCCGTGTGGGGCCGGTACTCGCCGATCGGGAACGCGAGGAAGTAGATCGTCTCGAGGTACTCGTCGACGGAATGCCCCTGCGCCACGGCGATCCACTATAGTGCCGCCCGTCGGTTGTAAGGCGACCCTTACACGAGGGGAAAGGACGGTTCGACTGGTGGGTGCCGGTGTCGTGATGCTGCGGGAGGGATTCGAGGCCTCCCTGATCGTCGGGATCATCCTCGCGTTCCTCGACCGGACCGGCCGGCGGGGCTCCTTCTGGCCCGTGTGGGTCGGCACGTTCGCCGCCGTCGCGCTCAGCGTCGGCGCCGCCGGGCTGCTGTTCGCGGTCGGCGCCGAGCTCGAGGGCAGCGCGGAGGCGGTGTTCGAGGGCGTGACGATGCTGCTCGCCGCCGCCCTCCTCACGTGGATGATCTTCTGGATGCGCCGCCAGGCGCGCTCGATCAAGAAGGACCTGGAAACGCAGGTCGAGAGCGCGCTCGCCAGCGGATCCGCGCTCGCACTGGGGCTCGTGGCCTTCGTCGGCGTCCTGCGCGAGGGCGTGGAGACCTCCCTGTTCCTCTTCGGGACGGTCGAGAGCTCGAACGGCGCCGTCGCCGCGATCAGCGCGACCGTGGGCCTCGCCGTGGCGATCGCCCTCGGCTACGCCTTCTACCGGGGCGCCTCGCGGCTCGACCTGCGGCGGTTCTTCACCGTCACGAGCGCGCTGCTCCTCGTCTTCGCCGGGTACCTCTTCGCCAGCGGGCTGCACGAGCTCGCGGATGGGGGCGTGCTCCCCGAGAACGACCTGCTCCTCCTCGGCGGCTTCTTCGCCGTCGCCGTCCCGACGCTCCTGCTCTTCTTCCGCGGCACCCGCGCGGCGGCCGGCCGGCGCGCCGCCGAGCCCCCCCAACCCCGAGGGGGCCCCG
>JBLNEO010000166.1:0-22175 GCA_050262775.1 Pseudomonadota bacterium
TTCTCGCGCGACGACGCGGAGGGCAAGTTCCTCACGTGGTACCTCGAGACCGGGGTGCTGGAGCGGAACCCGTTCGAGACGCTCGACCGGAGCGGCGTCGGCGACCTGATGCGGATCGCGCGCGAGCGCGCGCTCGCCGTGAAGGAGCTGAAGATGGGGATCTGCGGCGAGCACGGCGGCGAGCCGGCGTCCGTCGCGTTCTGCCACGAGATCGGGCTCGACTACGTCTCCTGCTCGCCGTACCGCGTGCCGCTCGCACGCCTCGCGGCCGCCCAGGCGGCGCTCGCGGAACGCGGCTCCGTGTACGCCGCCGCCGGTGGCTGACGCCTGGGACGCGCTCGCCGAGTCGCAGCTCGGCGAGCCCGGGGTCGCGGAGGGTCGCATGTTCGGCTGGGCGTGCCTGAAGATCGGACGCAAGGTCTACGCGTGCGAGTCGCCCGACGGCCTCGTCGTGAAGCTTCCGGAGGCGCGCGTCCGCGAGGAGATCGACGTCGGACGCGGCGAGGCGTTCGCGCCGATGCAGGGCCGCGTGTCGCGGGAGTGGGTCCGCGTCCGCGACGCGTCCGCCTGGCGTGCGCTCGCCGACGAGTCGCGCGCCTTCGTCGCCGGCTAGGCATCCCCCGTCGGAGGGAGGGGAGGGCGCCGTGGCCCGCCGATCCTCCTCCCATGCGTCTCTGCCGCGCGTTCCTCGTCGCGGCCGTGGTCGCGGCGGCGCTGGGCCCTCAGACGGCGGCGGGCGCGCCCGACCCCGGCCGCGCCGCCCCCCGCACGCTCGCCGCGGCCGCGGCGGTCGACCCACCGTGGAGCGGCGCCGGCGCGTTCGTGCTCTCGGAGGGGAACATCGATCCGCGGACGCTCGCGTTGCAGCTCAAGGCGAACAACTTCCGCTGGGCCGCCGTGATCATCCACGACGGCGTCACGGTCGACCCGATCGACGCGAGCTGGATCCAGCGTTTCCGCGCCGCCGCCGGCTCGAGCGTCCTGCTCGGCGGGTGGGGCGTGATGCGCGACCAGCCCGAGGCGGAGGCGGCGCTCGCGGCGCAGCTCCTCGACCGCTACGACTTCCCGTTCTACGTCGCGAACGCCGAGCTCGAGTACAAGTACTCCGGCGACGACGGCTACAGCGGCGAGCGCTACGGGCGCTCGGGGCGCTTCGTCCGGGCGTTCCGGGACCGGCTGCCGACGATGGTCGCCGCGCTCTCCTCCTACTGTCACGCGAGCCGCCAGGACATCGACTGGGCGGTCTGGCGCGACGCGGGGTTCGACTTCCTCCCACAGGCGTACGTGAACGACTTCGGCGCCGACTTCGGCCCGGACAAGTGCGCCGAGGCCGCCGCCGGCGCGTTTCCCATGGACCGCGTTCACCCGACGCTCGGCACCTACCCGTCCTCCTACCGCGTCACTGCCGACCAGTACGTGACGATGCTCTCCCAGTCGCCGACGACGGGGTTCTCGCTCTACCTTGCGGAGGTCGACATGACCCCGACGAAGTGGAAGACCTACGGCAAGGCGGCGCGCGCGGAGGTCGGCGCCGGCGCCTGGCCGGTGCCCGACACGCGGCCGGTCGTCCAGACGACGGGGCTGGTGCCGCCGCCGATCCTCACGCTCTACACGGGCGGGTCGGTGCCCGTCAGCCGCGCGGGCGTCGTCACGCTCCACTTCTTCTCCAGCCGGTCCGGGAAGCTGCGGCTCGAGACCGACGCGCCCGCCGCGACGACGATCCCGATCCGCAGCGGGCAGAACCTGCTCCGGGTCGCCCTCAAGGGGGCGGGCTCGACGAGCGCGCGACGGGGGCGGCCGACGTACCTCCAGCTGACCGCCGTCTCGCCGACCGGGATCACCGGCAAGACGTGGGTGCTGAAGCTGCGCTACGACGGGCGGTAGCCGTCCCTCGTGCGAGGGACGAGCGGTGCCCCGCGGGCGCCGATTCCACCGTCGTGAGCCTCCTCCGCGGCCTGGTCCTGCTCGCGTTCGCCGTGACGGCGACGAGCGCGCTCGCCCCGACCGCGACGGCCGGGCCGCGTCCCACGTGCACCTTCCTCGGGACGCTCGTGGGCGACCACGTCGCCGTCCACTGGAACACCGACGAGGCGAGCCAGGTGGCCTGCCCGAACCCATCCGAGTACCACCAGCCCGAGGCGGGCGAGACGCTCGCCGCCGCGGAGGCCGCGTACGACCTCTGGGTGACGAAGCGCGGGTTCCCGCCGCCCGTCGACGACGGCGACGGCAAGCTCGACGTCTACGTCTACGACACCTCGCCCGCCGCCGGCATCTTCGACCACGACGGCCCCGGCGGGCCCGGCACGTGGCCGGCGTGGGTCGCGCTGACGGGCGACGAGGCGAAGCAGGCGCACTGGGTCGGCACCGCCGTCTTCTACGCGTCCACGATGGCGATGTGGGGCGTGTGGCAGGACTGGTTCACGTTCGGCACCGCCGAGTGGGCGGGCCTCACCGCCGGCGGCTTCCCCGAGTTCGCATCGCTCCTGCAGGCGCCCGACATCGCCCTCGACTGCTACGACACGCCCTGCGCCGAGACGCTCTTCCTCTCCAACGGGCAGGCGCGCTGGCCGTTCTTCCAGTACCTGACCGACCGCTTCGGGAACGACGTGGTGCGCGACGTGTGGGAGCGGGTCGCCGCGCGCGCCGGGACGACGGCGGACGGGGTCGGCGCGCTCGGCGACGTCCTCGCCGCGAAGGGCACGACGTTGACCGACGTCTTCAACGACTTCACGGGCGCGACGGCGGCCGGCGCGGTGAACGCGCCCAACATCGCCGGCGACGCGCCGACCACGTTCGCCACGATGGCGCCGGGTGTCGCCGTCGGCACGAAGCAGGTGCAGAAGGTCGCCGTCAACCACCTCTCCGCGCGCTTCGTGAAGCTCGTCCCGGGAAGCGGGGCCGGCGGCGTCTGCTTCCCGGCGACGCTCACGGTCGAGGTCGCGCTGCCGGCCGGGACGGGCGCGCGCCCGAGCTTCTACGCGAAGGACTACGGCGGCCTGAAGGCGTTCACCGTGGCCGGCTCGACGGCGACGCTCGTGACCCCGTGGGACACGTGCACGTGGACCGACCGTGCCGCGCTCGTCGGCCTGCCGAATCCGAGCACGACGGCCGACGGCCAGGAGTTCACCGTCACGACGACGATCACCGGGGTCGACCTGACGACGATCGTCTCGCCCGACGCGCCCGCGGAGCCGAAGGAGCCCCGACCGACCGTCCCCACCGCGGGTGCCGTCCCTCCGCCCGTCCTCACCTTCCACGGGCCCGCGACCGTCCCCGTCGCCCGCGACGGCGGCCTGACCCTCGCGTTCTTCGCGTCGAACCGCGGGTCGGTCGAGATCGAGGCTGCCGGCAAGCGGCTGAAGACCGTGAAGGTGCGCGCCGGCCGCAACGTCGTCAAGCTCCGGCTGCCCGGCGCGAGGACCGCGAAGGGCACGCGCGCCAACCTCGCGTCACGGCCGGCTCGGCTCGTCCTCACCGCGGTCTCGCCGACCGGCGAGGTCGGACGGACGGTCAGCCGCCGCCTCCGTTACGTGCGCTAGGCCGTGTAGCCGCGCACGCGCGCCCAGGCGACGGCGACCGAGAAGACGGCGACGACGACGATCCCGAGGACGCCGATGAGGCCCGGGCGCCCGTAGGCCGCGTGGCCGCGACCGAACCGCGTCACCGCCAGCATCGCGAGCGCGCCTGCGAGGAAGCCGCCGATGTGGCCGCCGGCGGAGATCCCGGCGGAGGCGAACGCGAACGTGAAGACGAAGTTGATGATCACGAGCCCCATGACGCTGCCGCCGAGGAGGTACGTCCCCTGGCGCTCCGCGACGAGGGCCGCGCCGAAGAGGCCGAAGATCGCGCCGGAAGCGCCGACGGTGATCGCGTCGGGCGAGAGCAGGAGCGCGCCGGCGGCGCCCCCGAGGCCGGAGACGAGGTAGATCCCGATGAACCGTCCACGCCCGATCGCGGCCTCGAGCGGCGCGCCCACGAGCCACAGGACGAGCATGTTCATGGCGAGGTGCGTGATGCTCCCGTGGAGGAAGGCCGAGGTCAGCAGCCGGTACCACTCGCCGGCGGCGAGCCCGATCTGGTCGTTGCCGATGAAGAGCGCGCCCTCGCGGAGCACCGGCCCCGAGAGGCTGCCCAGCGACGACCCGGTGGCGAGCGCCCAGAGGAAGACGCCGACGTTGAGGGCGATCAGCGTCTTCGTCACGAGGGCACCCGTGCCCTCGTACGACACCCGCCGGACGCCCGTGGTCACGCGTCCGACGCCCGCGGCCTTCCCCGAGTGCTCGGGGCACCGGATGCCGACGGCCGCGAACGTCGCGCAGTCCGTGCAGATCGGGCGGCCGCAGTCGGAGCAGGCGAGGCCCGTCTCGCGGTCGGGGTGCCGGTAGCAGTACCGCGTCTCGGAGGCCGTGGCCACGGGGCTAGCGTATCGGCGTGAAGGTTCACGTCGCGTTCACGCCTGCCGAGGCCGCGGAGGCCCCGCTCGGGATCGTCGTCGACGTCATCCGCGCCACCTCGACGATCGCGCAGGCACTCGCCGCGGGCTACCGGCGCGTCCTCTGCGCCGTCGAGATCGACGACGCGCGACGCCTCCGCGGCGAGCTCCCCGACAGCCTCGTCGGCGGCGAGCGCGACGCCGCCGTGATCGACGGATTCGACGTCGGCGCGTCGCCCCGGGAATTCGCCGAGGCCCGTGCGGAGACGTTGATCCTCTCGACGACGAACGGCACGCGGTCGATCCTCGAGGCTGCGAGGCGCTGCGACGAGGTGCTCCTCGGGTCGTTGCTGAACCTCTCCGCGGTCGTCGCGGCGGCGGAGGCGCGCGGGGAGGACGTCGCCGTCGTCTGCGCCGGCTACAAGGGCGCGTTCGCGTTCGACGACGCCTACTGTGCGGGCCGGATCGTGTCCCTGCTCGGCGCCGAGCGGAGCGACGCCGCGATCGCCGCAGACCTGCTCGCGCGGGCGTATCCGGATCCGTGGGACGGGCTGACGGCGCGCACGTACGGACCGCCCGGACTCGACGACGACATCCGCTTCTGCGCGCGCGTCGACGCGCTCGACGTCGTGCCGCGCCTGTCGGGGATGCACGGCGCGGCGGCCGAGATCACGGCCGCCTGAGCGCGACCGCGCGCTAGCGGTCGCGGTCGCGGAAGCGGCCCGCGCTGGCGCGCGTCAGCCACTCGCCGCCGAGGCCGGCCGCGAACGCCGCGCCGCCCGCGACCGCGGCGAAGAACGCGAAGACGACGAACGCGTGCAGGCCGCGCGTGACGAGCAGGAGCACCGCCACGGCGAGCACGACGGCGATGGAGATCCGCGCGGCCACCTCCGCCCGAGTGTACGGCCGCCGTTACCCTGCCGTCGATGGGCGCCGATCGCCGAGAGCACCTGACGAGGGCGCAGAAGGAGCAGCTCGAGACGGAGCTCGCCGAGCTCGAGGGGCCGCGGCGCGCCGAGGTCGTGCAGGCGATCGCCACCGCGCGCAGCTTCGGCGACCTGTCCGAGAACTTCGAGTACCACGCGGCGAAGAACGAGCAGGGTCTGCTCGAGGCCCGCATCCGCACCCTCCGCGCTCGGCTCCACGGCGCCGTCCTCGTGGACGAGGAGGCGGCGGCCGCGAGCGGCAAGGTCGCCGTCGGCGCGATCGTCGCGCTCGAGGACGAGGCGGGCGAGCACATGGAGGTCGAGATCTCGAGCGTCGGGGGCGTCTCGCCCGAGTCGCCGCTCGGTCGGGCGCTCCTCGGCGCCGAGGTCGGCGACGTCGTCGAGGTCGAGGCGCCGCGCGGGTCGTGGCACGCGCGCGTGCTCTCGATCCGGTTCTGATGCGCGTCCTCGGCCTCGTCTTCGCCGGCAGCGCGACCGACCGGCGGGACGAGATGGCGCGCTTCTGCGCCGACGTCCTGGGGCTCGAGCGCGTCGCCGTCGCCGGTGCGAGCGCCGACGTCTTCTCGCTGCCGGACGGCGCGGCGTTCGCCGTCGCCGGCCCGCGCGAGCTCGGCGAGACGAGCCGGACGATCGGCTTCCTCGTCGCCGACCTCGACGAGGCCGTCGTCGAGCTGCGGGAGGCGGGGGCCGAGGTCGACGACGAGCCGGGCGTGAACGAGCGCTACCGGTACGTCCACTTCCGCGGACCGGACGGGAAGCTGTACGAGCTCGTCGAGGAGCGCTAGGCAAGGGGCGGCACGGGTCCCCGGTGGGCCGCCCGCACCGCCGATCCGCGTCGCCGCCGATGCGCACCGCCCGCCGGTGAGGGAGCGTCGGATCGATGAACGTCGTGCACCGTGCGCACGGGACGCGCCGCGGGCGCGGCGGCGCCTGGGTCGTGGGCCAGGTCGTCCTGATCGCGGCGATCCTCCTCTCCGCGTTCCTCGGCCGCGGCTGGCCGGCACGGGTCGAGCCCGTCGCCGTCGCGATCGGCGGACTGCTCCTCGCGCTCGGCATCGGCGGGCTCGCCGTCGGCGCGGCCCGTCTCGGTGCCGCGTTGACGCCGTTCCCCGCGCCGCGCGCGGACGCGCCGCTCCGGACCGACGGCGTCTACGGCCTCGTCCGTCACCCCATGTACGGCGGCGGCATCCTGATCGCCCTCGGCTGGACGATCGTCTTCGCGACCGTCCCGGGCCTCGTGCTCACGATCGTGCTCGGGGCGTTCGTCGAGCTGAAGGCGCGGCGCGAGGAACGCTGGCTCGAGGAGCGCCATCCGGAGTACGCCGAGTACCGGCGACGGACGCCGCACCGGTTCGTCCCGTTCGTGTGGTGACGATCGGTTTCGGACCCCTTGCAAGGGGAACACGTGTTCGTGTAGAACATATGTTCCGATGATCGCCTGCCTCCTCATCCCCGGCTTCGAGCTCCGCGCCGCGCTCCGCGCCCGGCCGGGACTCGCGCTGCGACCCGCGGCGCTCGCGCCGCGGCCGGGAGAGGAGGCGGTGCTCGGCCCCGTCACCGCCGCCGCCGAGGCGCGCGGGGTGCGGCCGGGGATGCGCATGGGCGAGGCGCTCGCGACGTGCCCGCAGCTCGTGCTCGTGGAGCAGGACCCGTCCGCCGCCGAGCAGGAGTGGGAGGGCGTGCTCCGACGGCTCGAGGACGCGGGGTTCTCCGTCGACGCCGCGGAGCCGGGGGTCGTCTACTTCGAGACACGCGGAGTCGAGCGTCTCTACGGCGGGCTGCACGCGGCGCTCGAGCGCGCGCTCGCGGCCGCCGGATCGGGGTGGGACCCGCGGGCGGGTGCGGCCGAGCGGCGGTTCGCAGCGCTCGCGGCTGCGTCGGTGGCGCGGCCGGGGCAGGCGGTCGTGGTCGAGGACGAGCGGACGGCGGCGTTCCTCGCACCGCTCGGCCTCGAGCTCCTCCCGCTCGCGGCGCGCGACCAGGAGCAGCTGCGCGAGCTGGGGGTGAAGCGCCTCGGGCAGCTGGCGGCGCTCCCCGGCGGCGCCGTGGCGGAGCGGCTCGGCCCGGAGGGGCGTCAGGCATGGCAGCTCGCGCACGGCGGCCGGCGCGGGCGGGTGCGGGGCAGACGCCCGCCCGCCGAGATCGTCGAGGCGCTGGAGTTCCCCGAGGCGGTGGCGAACGAGCTCACGCTCCGCCGCGCGCTCGGGACGCTCGTCGAGCGGTCGCTGGCGCGGCCGGACCGCGTGGGGCGGTTCGTCCGCAAGGTGGCCGTCTCGGCGCAGCTGGTCGGCGGCGGCTCGTGGCGGCGGACGGTGACGCTGCGCGAGCCGGCCGCCGAGGCGGATCGCCTGCGCGTCGCGCTCGGCCCGAAGCTCGCGGAGCTGCCGGCGCCGGTGACCGTCCTCCGCGTCGAGCTCGTCGAGCTCACGGAGGAGGCGGGGCGTCAGCTGGAGCTCGTCAAGCCGACGGGCGCCGAGATGCGGACGAGGCTGAAGGACGGCCTGCGCCAGGTGCGCGCGAGCACCGGCGGCGGCGCCGTCTACTCGGTGGTGGAGGTGGCGCCGTGGTCGCGGATTCCCGAGGCTCGGGCGCTGTTCGTCCCGCGGGATGAGTGATCGAGCGGGCGCCGTCCGGTCCGCGGGACGGGTGAACGAGCCGCGGCCGGCGCTCGTCGAGGAGCACGTCGACGGGACGCCGAGCCGGGTCAACCGCCTGGGGGTCGCCGTCGTGCGCGAGGAGTGGCGCGTGGTCGACCGCTGGTGGACCGAGGAGCCGCTCAGCCGCCGGTACTTCGACGTGGTGCTCGAGTCGGGGCAGCACGCCGTCGTGTTCCGCGACCAGGAGCGCGCCTGCTGGTTCACGCAGCAGGGCGCGTAACGGCTAGACGAAGAAGGCGAGGCCCGTTGCGACGACGAGCAGCGTGCCCATGAACGAGGCGAGGAGGTTCATCGAAATCGTCCTGGTCGAGTGGTGGTGGCCGGTACCACAACGCGCGAGGGCTGCACGCGGTCACGCATGAGCTACGTCGAGCTTCACTGCCACTCCTCGTACTCCTTCCTCGACGGCGCCTCGCTCCCGGAGGAGCTCGCCGTGCGGGCAGCGGAGCTCGGATACGAGGCGCTCGCGCTCACCGACCACGACGGCGTCTACGGATCGCTCGAGTTCGCGCGGGCGGCGAAGGACTTCGGGGTGCGGCCGATCACGGGGGCGGAGCTGACGCTCGCCGACGGGTCGCACGTGACCGTGCTCGTGGAGTCGCAACGCGGGTACGCGAACCTCTGCCGGCTCCTCACCGCGGCGCACGCGCACACGCGCCCGCCGGGGCGCGAGTCGCAGCCGCCCGGCGAGCCCGCGCTCGACGCGGCGCTCCTGGCCGAGCGGAGCGAGGGCCTGATCGTGCTCTCCGGGTGCGCGCGGCGCGGCCTCGGCGTCCGGAACCCGAACGCGGCGGCGGCGCTCGCGGCCGCGTTCCCGGGCCGGTTCTACGTCGAGCTCCAGCGGCCCTTCGAGCGCGGCGACGCGCGCCGGAACGCGGCGCTGCGCGACCTCGCGGCGGCGCTCGGCGTCCCCACGGTCGCGACGGGCGACGCGCACGCGCACGCGCCGCAGCGCGCGCTCCTCCAGGACGTGCTCGTCGCGATCCGAAGCCACACGCCGCTCGAGGCGTGCGAGCCGGAGCGCCGCGGCAACCACGAGGCCGTCCTGCTGGCCCCCGCCGACGCCGGCGACCGCTTCCCGCTCGACGGGGACGCGGTCGCCCGCACCGCCGAGGTCGCGGCGCGCTGCGAGTTCGACCTGACGCAGGAGCTCGGCTACCGCTACCCCGACTTCTCCGACGGCGAGGTGCCGGCGCCGGTACTGCTGCGGCGGGTCTGCGACCGGGCGTTCGAGGAGCGCTACGGCGACGCGAACGGACACAAGCGGCGCGCGCGCGAGCGGCTCGACGAGGAGCTCGCGCTCATCGAGCACCTCGGTCTCGCGGGCTTCTTCCTCCTCCACCACGAGGTGCTCGAGCTCGCGCGCGAGGTCGCGCGGGAGGTGCGCGGGACGGACTCGCCGCGCGCCGTGCTGCCGCCGGGACGCGGGCGCGGCAGCTCCGTCGGGTCGATCGTCTGCTACCTCACGGGGCTCTCGCACGTCGACCCGGTGAAGGCGGACCTCTCGCTCGGGCGCTTCCTCAACCGCGAGCTCGTGGCCGCGCCGGACGTCGACCTCGACTTCCCGCGCGACATCCGCGAGAAGCTGATCGTCGCCGTGACCGAGCGCTACGGGCGCGAGCACGCCGCGCTCGTCGCCTCGTTCGCGACGTACCGCTCGAGGGGCGCGATCCGCGACGTGGGCAAGGCGCTCGGGCTCCCGCATGCCGAGCTCGAGCGCCTCGCCCGCGTCTCGGACGGCTGGAACGCGCGCCGCGTCGCCGAGGAGCTCGAGCTCGTGCCGGGGCTCGAGGCGAAGCGCGCGTCGGCGCGCTGGCGGGCGTTCGCGGCCATGACCGCGGAGATCGCCGGGCTCCCGCGGCACGTCTCGCAGCACCCGGGCGGGATGATCATCGCGTCGCGGCCGCTCGTCGAGCTCGTCCCCGTGATGCCGTCCGCGATGGCCGGACGGCAGATGTGCCAGTGGGACAAGGACTCGTGCGACGACGCCGGGTTCCTCAAGATCGACCTGCTGGGACTCGGGATGCTCTCCGCCGTCGAGGACTGCGTCGAGCAGATCGCGCGGACGAAGGGGGAGCCGATCGACCTCTCGCGGATCCCGCTGAACGACGCCGAGGTGTACCGCGAGATCCAGGAGGCCGACACGATCGGCGACTTCCAGATCGAGAGCAGAGCGCAGCAGCAGAGCATCCTCCGGACCCGGCCCGAGAACCTCGACGACCTCGTGGTGCAGGTCGCGCTCGTCCGCCCGGGGCCGATCCAGGGAAAGGCCGTGCACCCGTACATCGAGCACCGGCAGGCGCTTCGCGAGGATCCGTCGTTCGTCGCCCCCGTCGACCACCCGCTCCTCGCGGAGCCGCTGCGCGAGACGCTCGGCGTCGTCGTCTTCCAGGACCAGGTGCTCGAGGTGGCGATGGCGCTCGCCGGGTTCAGCGTGGGGGAGGCCGAAGGGCTCCGCCGCGCGATGAGCCGGAAGCGGAGCCACGCGGCGCTCGAGGCGTACCGCGGGCGGTTCCTCGAGGGAGCGGCGCGGAACGGCGTCGACGACGAGACGGCGAACCTCGTCTACGACAAGCTCGTCGCCTTCTCGGGCTTCGGGTTCCCGAAGTCGCACGCCGCCGCGTTCGCGTTGCTCGCCTACCAGTCGGCCTGGCTGCGGCACTACCACCCGGCCGAGTTCCTCTGCGCCCTCCTGAACGCGCAGCCGATGGGCTTCTACCCGCCGGCGACGCTCGTGCGCGACGCGCAGCGGCGCGGGGTCGAGATCCTCCCGCCCGACGTGAACGCGTCGGGGGCGCGGTGCGAGGTGCGCGAGGGGCGGGTGCGCGTCGGGATCGGCTACGTCGCCTCGATCGGCGACGCGGAGGCGAAGGCGTTCGTCGCGGAGCGCGAGGGGGGCGGCGCGTTCGGTTCGCTGCGGGAGCTCGTGCAGCGCGCGCCGCTGTCGGAGCGCCAGGTGGAGGCGCTGATCTCGGCCGGCGCGTGCGATGCCTGGGGGCGGCGCCGGACGCTCCTGTGGGAGCTCGGGCTCGTGCCGCGGACGGCGTCGGTGCCGGGGACGCGGGGCGAGGAGCAGCAGCTCGCGCTCCCGCTCGACCCGACGGTCGAGGCGCCCGACCTCCCCGAGCAGACGGTCTGGGAGCGGATGCTCTCGGACTACCGGACGACGCGCCTGACCGTGGGCGTCCACCCGCTCGAGCTGCTCCGGCCACACCTCCCTCCGGACACGCTCTCGTCGTCGGCGCTGCTCGAGCAGCCGCACGGGGCCCGCGTGCGGACGGCAGGGCTCGTCGTCGCGCGCCAGCGTCCCGCGACGGCGCACGGGGTCGTCTTCATGCTGCTCGAGGACGAGCACGGGCCGTTCAACCTCATCGTCCCGCCGCCCGTGTACGACCGGCACCGGGCGATCGTGCGCGGCGAGCCGCTCCTCGAGGCGTGGGGCCGGTTCGAGCGCGTCGGCCGCAACCGGAACCTGCTGGTCTCCCGGCTCGCGACGCTGGGGCCCCTCGCCCGCCGCGTCTCCGAGCAGGACGAGGTCGGCGCCGCGCTCCCGGACGCGCACCACTTCGGCCGACGGTGAGAACGCGGCGGGACGGGCGCACGCCGCAGGCGCCCGCCCCGCCCGATGCCTGCTAGGGCGTGCCGGGCCCGCCGATCGCCCACAGGATGTGGGTGATGCGACGCGAGCCGTCGGCGAAGTGCTCCGTGACCACCGAGCTGTCCAGCCGGTCGACTCGATCCACGGCGACGGGCTGCTCGCCACGATCGGCCGCCGTCGTCAGCGTGGCTGCACCGGCGACCGTCGTCGTCGAGTCGAGGTGCGAGTAGATCGTCACCAGCTCGTCGTAGTCGTGCTGGTTCGGCGTCGGGTTGTCGAGCGCGCTCGAGTAGTCCATGCACGTGTTCAGGTCGGCGCCGGACTCGTCCTGGTGGTCGAGCCCGAAGTCGTGGCCGGTCTCCTGGCACATCACGTGCTGCCTGTTCGTCTCGCTGTACGACGGCGACGAGAGGTAGCTGTCGTTCATCTTCGTCGACGCCTGCGTGATGTGCGTGCCGCCGGTCACGTTGATCGTCGCGAGCCCGAGCCAGCCGTTGTAGCCGTAGCTCGCGTTGCACGAACGGATCATCCCGCTGACCATCGGGCAGCGCTTGCGCGTCTTCATGGCGTCGTCGGCCGCGCCGAGCCGGAGGTCGAGGACGGTCGACTTGCCCCAGTCGGCCATGGCCTTGCCGAGGTTGTCATCCCAGTCGGGCGTGTTGCTGTCGACGACGGTGAGCGTGAACGGGTTCGCCGTGCGGGCCCAGTGGTAGTTCCCCCAGGCGTGGTTCGCGGACGCCGGCGCGGCGGCGACCGCGGCGACGGCGAGGACGCCGAGAACGGCGGCGATGCGGCGGTGCATGGATGTCCCCCCTCGGGTTGGCGACTGCGATCGGCGGATCGTAGGGGCAGGAGCCGACGGTGCCAAGACCCGGATGGGCGATTTCGTGACGCACGTTTTTCGCGAGCCGCGACCGGAGACCCCGATCGACGATGGCGACCGGTACCACCTCGTCTGCGCGCCCGAGCAGTTCCCGTCCGACGTCGCTCGATTGCGACCGCGTGCTGCCGCGGCTCGTTGCGCGTGCCGGCGCGCGACAGCGCACGTAGTGCCGGTCGCGGTCGTCACCGGCGGCTCCGCGGGCGTCGGCCGTGCGACGGCGCGGCTCCTCGCCGACCGCGGGTTCGACGTCGGGGTCCTGGCGCGCGGGGAGGAGCGGCTCGAGGCGACGCGGGCCGACCTCGAGGCGCGCGGCGCCCGCGCGCTCGCGCTCGCGGTCGACGTCGCGGACGCCGACGCCGTCGACGCCGCCGCCGAGCGGGTGGAGGCGGAGCTCGGCCCCATCGACGTGTGGGTGAACAACGCGATGGCGACCGTCTACGCGCGGACGTGGGAGATCGAGCCGCACGAGTACGCGCGGGCGGCGGACGTGACGTATCTCGGCGCCGTCCACGGGACGCTGGCCGCGCTCCGCCGGATGCGCCCGCGCGATCGCGGGACGATCGTGCAGGTCGGCTCCGCGCTCGCCTTTCGCGGAATCCCCCTCCAGGCGCCCTACTGCGCCGCGAAGCACGCGATGAAGGGCTTCACCGAGTCGCTGCGCACGGAGCTGCTGCACGAGCGCAGCGCCGTCCACGTGACGATGGTGCACCTGCCGGCGCTGAACACGCCGCAGTTCGAGTGGGGACGGACGAAGCTCGCCAGGCATCCGCAACCGGTGCCGCCGATCTTCCAGCCGGAGGTCGCCGCCCGCGCGATCGTCTACGCCGCGACGCACCGGCGCCGCGAGCTCCTCGTCGCGTGGCCGACGGTGAAGACGGTGTGGGGGAACCGGGTCGCGCCGTGGTTCGCCGACCTCTTCCTCGCGCGCACGGGCTTCGCGGCGCAGCAGACGGACGAGCGCGTGCGGCCGGACCGGCCCGACAATCTCGACGCCCCCGCACCGGGCGACTGGGCCGCGCACGGCACCTTCGACGCGCTGGCGAAGCCGCGCAGCCCGATGCTCCGGCTCAGCTTCGAGCGCGACCGCCTGCTGCTCGCGGCCGGCGCGATGCTCGTCGCGCTCGCGGTGCGGCGCTGAACGGCCGTCACGTGTCGCCGAGCTCGAGCGCGAAGTCGGGCAGTCGCCGCGCGACCGTGCGGTCGAACTCGGCGGCGTAGCGCGCCGCAGTGTCCTCGTCGAGCGTCGCCGCGTAGGCGTCGCGGATCTCCGCGAGGGCCTCGGTTCCCGTCTCGACGAGGTCGACGTACTCGCCGTAGCGCTGCGTCGCCTCGTCCCGATCGGCGTCGTCGTACGCGCGCTCCGCCGCGCGCACCTCGCGCAGGAGGTCGGCGTGCTCGCGCTCGAACATCGCGAGCTGCCGGCCGACGACGTCGTGGAACCGCCCGCGCCGGCCGAAGATCACCCGACGAGCTCCCGGTAGACGTCGAGGTGCGCGCGCGCGGAGGCGTCCCACGTGAGCTCCTCCCGCGCCCGGCGTGCGCCGGCACGCGCCGCCTCGAGCGCCGCGGGGTCGTCCAGGAGGCCGCGCACCGCCTCGGCGAGCGCTGCCACGTCCCCGGCCGGGACGACGCGGCCGGCGCCGAACCGCTCGACGGGCTCGGCGAGGCCGCCGACGTCGTACACGACCGCCGGGACGCCGGCGCCGAGCGCCCGGAGCAGCGAGCCCGACTGGTCGATCTCGGGCCGGTACGGGAACAGCGCCACGGTGGCCTCGCCGTGCGCCCGGTCGACCTCCTCCTCGGTGAGGAAGCCGAGGCGCCAGTCGACGCGGCCGTCGTCGCGCGCGCGGTACGGCTCCACCGGCTCCACGGGGTCGCCCGCGACGATCATGCGCGCGTCCGGGATCCGTGCGAGCGCCCCGAGCGCGTCGCCGAGCCCGCGGTAGGGACGGAGGATCCCGAAGAAGAGGAGCGTGCGCCCGTCGTCGCGCCGCGGCGGGTCGCTCGCGAAGACGGGGATCGGGATCACGCGCAGCTTCCGGTCGGGCACGCCGAGGCCCGCGAGGGTCGCCCGGCCGCGCTCGGAGTGGACGACGATCCGTCCGAAGCGTCCCCACAGCTCGCGCCAGAGCTCCGGGCGGTTCGCCGTCCGCCGCGGCAGCAGATCGTGCGCGGTGAACACCGCGGGCCCCCGGAGCCGGAGCAGCCAGCGGTCGAGGCGGGGCTCGGCGAGCCACTGGACGTGGACGACGTCCGCCCGGCGACGCGCCAGCCGGGCCATCCCCACCGGATGCTCGACGAGCTTCACCGGCAGGCGGAGCCGCGAGCGCCGGAAGACGCGCGACGAGAGCGGGTAGAAGAGGTTCGACCGCGTGTAGCCGGCGGGCTGCCAGTCGGGCCCGAACCGGAACCGGGACGCGACCAGCTCGACGTCGGCTCCGGCGCGCGCGAGGGCAGCGGCGAGCTCGTGGTCGTAGGGGAGCGTGAACGCGGGCGGATCGGCGAGCAGCACGCGCATGCGGCGCAGCGTACGCGGGTAGCGTCCGGCTCCGTGCCGCTGCTCGTGCGCTCCTGGAACCTCTTCCACGGGAACGCCGTGCCGCCCGAGGGGCGGGCGTTCCTGCGCGAGATGATCGAGCTCGTGACCGGCGACGGGCCCGACGTCGTGGCGCTGCAGGAGGTGCCGGTGTGGGCGCTCGAGCGGCTCGACGACTGGAGCGGGATGACCGCCGTCGGCGCCGTCGCGCAGCCGCCGACGCTCGGGCCGATCCCGATCACGGCCGAGCTCGGACGGCGGCTCACGGACTTCCACCACGGGCTCCTGCGCTCCGCGTTCACGGGGCAGGCGAACGCGATCCTCGTGCGCCCGGGCCTGCGCGTCGTCGACACGCACGAGGTCGTCCTCAACGCGCCGCGGTTCCGCGAGGCGCAGGCCCGGTGGCTCGGGCTGCCGCTGCTGGCCAGGCTCGCCTGGGCGAAGGAGCGTCGTGTCGCGCACGCGGTCCGCGTCGTGCTCCCCGAGGGAGGGACGCTGCTCGTCGCGAACCTGCACGCGACGGCCTACCGGCCCGACGCGCGGCTCGCCGACGCGGAGCTGTTCCGGGCCGCGGCCTGGGTCGACGCGCTCGCCGGGCCCGACGAGCCGACGATCCTCGCGGGCGACTTCAACGTCTTCCGGCGGCGGTCGTGGACGCTCCGCGACCTGCTCGGCGACGCGTGGGGCTTCGCGGGCGAGGGCGGCCCGAGCGTCGACTACGTGCTCGCACGCCGGCTGCCGGTGGCGCGCGTCACGGCCTGGCCTCCCGGCCGGCGCGAGCGCGACGGGCGCGTGCTGTCCGACCACACGCCCGTCGAGGCGGTCGTGGGGTGAACGCCGTCCGCGACGAGTACCCCGTCCTCCGACGGGTCGCGTACCTGAACGCGGGCACGTTCGGCCCGCTCGCGCAGCGGACGCTCGACGCGGTCGCCGAGCGGCAGCGACGCGACGGGGCGGAGGGGCGCTTCGGCAAGGCGTACTTCGACGCGATGCTCGCGCTTCGCGCGTCCGTCCGCGCGAAGCTCGCCCGCGTCGTCGGCGTGGAGCCGGAGCGGATCGCGCTCGTGAGCTCGACGACGGAGGGCGTCAACCTCGTGGTCAACGGGCTCGGGCTGGGCCCGGAGGACGAGGTGGTCACGACCGACACGGAGCACTTCGGGCTCGTCGGGGGCATCGTCGCCTCGGGCGCCGCCGTTCGCGTCGCGCGCGTCCGGCAGCGGCCGACGGCGGAGGCGCTCGACGCGATCCTCGCCGAGGTGTCGCCTCGGACGCGTCTCCTCGCGCTTTCCCACGTGTCGTGGATCACGGGCAACCGCCTGCCCGTCGAGGAGCTGAAGGCGCGCACGGGCCTGCCGCTGCTCGTCGACGGCGCCCAGAGCGCGGGCGCGATCGCCGTCGACGCCGGGTTCGCGGACTTCTACACCGTGTCGGCGCAGAAGTGGCTGTGCGGCCCCGACGCCACGGGCGCCCTCGCCGTCGCCGACCCCGACTCGCTGCGCCTGACGGCCCCGAGCTACTTCTCGCAGGTGGCGTACGACCTGGAGGTGCCGTCGTTCGAGCCGCAACCGGGAGCGCAGCGCTTCGACACGGGCTGGATCCCCGTGCCGTCGCTCGCGGGCCTCGACGCGGCGCTCGACGTCCACCCGGCCCGGGGCGTGGAGCACGCGACCGCCACGGCGGAGCGGTGCCGGGCGCTCCTCGCGGAGCGGTTCGACGTCCTCACGGAGCCGGGGCAGGCGACGCTCGTGTCGTTCCGGCCGACGGGCGATCCCGCGGAGGTCAGCGCACGCCTCGCCGAGCGCGCGGTCGTCATCCGCGACCTGCCCGGAACCGGCCTGTGCCGCGTGTCGTGCGGCTACTGGACGACGGACGAGGACCTCGAGCGGCTGCTCGAGGCGCTCTAGGCCGCGTCGGACGCCGTCCGCAGGCCGAGCGCCGCCGCGTGCGGCTGCAGCGCCTCGATCACGAAGGCGATGTGCTCGTCGAGGTCGACGCCGAGCTCCTCCGCGCCCCTCGTCACGTCGTCGCGGTTGACGCCCGCGGCGAACGAGGGCTGCTTCAGCTTCTTCTTGACCGACTTCGCCTCCAGGCCGTCGATCCCGGTGGGCCGGACGTAGCCGCACGCGACGACGAAGCCCGAGAGCTCGTCGCACGCGAAGAGCGTCTTCTTCAGCAGCGTGTCGCGGGGCAGCGAGAGGTGCTCCGCATGGGAGAGGATCGTCTCGACGATCTCCTCCGGCCAGCCCTCCTCCCGCAGGATCGGGGCGCCGTCCTGCGGGTGCTGCTCGAGCGTCGGGTGCATCTCCCAGTCGAAGTCGTGGAGGAGCGCGGCGATCCCCCAGAGCTCCTCGTCCTCGCCGAATCTGCGGGCGTACGCGCGCACCGCGGCCTCCACGGCGAGCGCGTGCTTGCGCAGCGGCTCGCTGGTCGTGTAGCGCGTCAGCGTCTCCCAGGCCCGGTCGCGTGTGGGTTCCACGGGGACGGGTACGATAGCCCGCTCGCCGGGGCGGACGCGTCCGGCGGCGCCGGTACCGTCATGGCCCAGACCTTCGCCTCCACGGAGCTGATGGAGTCCTTCGTCATCGAGGGCGGCCAGCCGCTGAGCGGCGCGGTCCGCGCCGCGGGCAACAAGAACGGCGCGCTGCCGATCCTCGCCGCGACGCTCCTCTCGCCGGAGCCGGTGACGCTCCGGAACGTGCCTCGGATCCGCGACGTCGAGACGATGGTCGAGCTGATCGCCGAGCTCGGCGCCGCCGCCGAGTGGACGGGCCCGAACGAGGTGCGCGTGCATGCCGCCGAGCTGGTGCGCTCGGAGCCCGACGAGGAGCTCTGCCGGCGGATCCGCGCGTCCTTCCTCCTCGCCGGTCCGCTGCTCGCGCGGACGGGACGCGCGACGATGCCGCCGCCGGGCGGCGACGTGATCGGGCGCCGGCGCCTCGACACCCACATCCACGCGTTCGAGCAGCTCGGCGTCGAGATCCGCGCGGAGCGCGTCTACGAGATGCGCGCCGACGGCATCCGCGGCCGGCACATCTTCCTCGACGAGGCGTCGGTGATGGGGACGGAGAACGCGATCATGGCCGCCGTCCTCGCCGACGGCGAGACGGTCATCGGCAACGCGGCGTGCGAGCCGCACGTCCAGGACCTCTGCCGGATGCTCATCGGCCTCGGCGCGAGGATCGACGGTGTGGGCTCGAACGTGCTCCGGGTCGAGGGCGTCGACGGGCTCCACGGCTGCGAGCACCGGATCGGCGCCGACCACATCGAGGTGGCGAGCTTCATCGGCCTCGCTGCGGTGACGGGCGGCGATCTCGTGATCGAGGACGTCGTCCCGGCCGACCTGCATCCGCTCGAGCACCACTTCGACCGCCTCGGCGTCCGGTGGGAGACGAACGGGACGAGCGCCCGCGTCCCCGCGGGCCAGGAGCTCGTCGTCCGCGACGACCTCGGCGGACAGATCCCGAAGATCGAGGACGGCCCGTGGCCGGCGTTCCCCGCCGACCTGACGTCGATCGCGCTCGCCGTCGCGACGCAGGCCCGGGGGACGATCCTGATCTTCGAGAAGATGTTCGAGAACCGGCTCTTCTTCGTGGACAAGCTCGTCGGGATGGGGGCGCGGATCATCCTCTGCGATCCGCACCGGGCCGTCGTGACCGGACCGGCCCAGCTCTACGGCGAGCGGCTCGAGAGCCCGGACATCCGCGCGGGGATGGCGATGCTGATCGCGGCGCTCTGCGCCGAGGGCACGTCGACGATCGGGAACGTCGGGCAGATCGACCGCGGCTACGAGCGGATCGACGAGCGGCTGCGCGGCCTCGGCGCGCGGATCGAGCGCGTCGAGAGCTGACCCCCGGCGCGACGGGGCGGAAGGGGTAGCCTCCGCCGGGCATGGCTGCGATCGAGGGAGCGGAGGACGGACGCCGGACGCGCGCGCGCATCCGGCAGGGCGCGACCGGGGCGAACGTCGAGACCGGGATCCCGGCGTTCGACCATCTCCTGCGCCTGACGGCGACCTATGGCGGCTTCGCGCTCGCGCTCGAGGTCGCACCCGGCGGCCCGCTGCAGGAGGTCGCCGACGCGGGTCGCGCCGTCGGCGACGAGCTCGCCGGGCCGCTGCGGGCCGACGGCGTGCGGGGCCTCGGCTCGGCCGTCGTCCCTGCCGACGAGGCGCTGGCCCACGTCTCGCTGGAGGCATCCGGCCGTCCGCTGCTCGTCTCGAACGTCGACCTCTCCCAGGCTCGGGTGGGCGGACTCGACACCGACGCGGTCGCGCGGTTCCTCGAGGCGCTCGCGGACGCGGCGGGGCTCACGGTGCACGTGCGCCTGCTGGAGGGGACGGAGACGCAGCACGTGCTCGACGCGATCTTCAAGGCCCTCGGCGTCGCGCTCGCGCAGGCGCTGCGGCCGAAGCCGTAAACCGGGAGGAGTCGAAGTGGCAGCGAAGGACGTCGTCCGCACCGAACGCGCGCCCGCGCCGTTCCAGGGCGCGCCGTACAACCAGGCGATCCGCAGCGGGGATCTCGTCTTCGTCGCAGGGCAGCTCGGGGTCGCGGCCGGCGCGACGGAGCTGGTCGGGCCGGGGATCGAGGAGCAGACGGAACAGGTGATGCAGAACCTCGCCGCGATCCTGGAGGAGGCCGGCAGCGGGCTCGCGAACCTCGTGAAGACGACCGTCTTCCTCACCGACCTCGGCGACTTCGTCGCGATGAACGCGGTGTACGCCCGCCACGTGGGCGACCGCCCGCCGGCCCGCTCGACGGTGCAGGTGGCGGCGCTGCCGTCGGGCGCGCGGGTCGAGATCGAGGCGATCGCGCACCGCTGATCGGGCCACAATGGCGCGATGGCCGCGACCCACACGAGTATCTCCGACTACGTGCGCACGCTCGGCCTCGACGCGTGGGAGGTCGGCGGCGCCGTGCGCGACCGGCTGCTCGAGCGCGAGCACACCGACACCGACTTCGTCGTCCCGGGCGTCGGCCACGCGGAGCTGCGGGCGGCACTCGCGCCGCACGGGAAGGTCGAGGACCTCACGGTCGCCGGGCGCCACGTCGGCGTGCGCCTGTACCCCCGCGAGGCGGCCGTCCGTGCCCTCGCGCCCGCCGGAATCGAGTTCGCGCCGCCGCGCGTCGAGCGCTCCACCGGCCCCGGTCGCCACGACTTCGAGATCGTCGCCGACGCGTCGATCCCGCTCGAGGACGACATGCGCCGGCGCGACTTCACCGTCAACGCGATCGCCCGCAACCTCGAGACCGGCGCGCTGCTCGACCCGCTCGGCGGCCGCGACGACCTCCGCGCGGGCGTCCTGCGGACGACGAGCCCGACGAGCTTCCGGGACGACCCACTGCGAATCGTGCGCGGGCTCCGGTTCGTCTCGCAGCTCGGGCTCGAGCCTGCCGCGGACACGCTCCGCCAGATGCGGGGCTGGGCGCCGCAGGTCGCGCACGTGTCGGCCGAGCGGATCGGCGGCGGCCTCGCGGCCGACGGCATGGGCGAGCTCTCGAAGCTCCTCCTCGGCCCGCACCCTGCGAAGGCGCTCCGGCTGGCGCGCGACACGGGCGTCCTCGTCGCGATCCTGCCGGAGTACGCGGACGCGATCGGGTTCGAGCAGGGCAGCCGCTACCACGGGCTGACGCTCGACGAGCACCACTTCGAGGCCGTCCAGGCGGCGGCCGACAAGGACATGTCGCTGTCCGTCCGGCTCGCGCTGCTCGTGCACGACCTGGGGAAGCCCGCGTCCGCGTGGGTCGGCGACGACGGCCGGCTCCACTACTACGAGAATCGCGCGCTCGGGAAGCGCGCCCACGAGGAGACCGGCGCCGAGATCGCCTCGACCGTCCTCGCACGCCTCCGGTACCCGACGGTGCTCCGCCGGCACGTCCGACGGCTCGTGCGGCGCCACATGTTCTTCCCGCCGAAGGAGCTCGACGCGGTGCGGGCGCGACGCTTCCTCGCACGCCACGGCGAGGGGCTCGGGTTCGACCTCCTCGACCACAAGGAGGCGGACCTGCTCGGGAAGGGCGACGGCGCACTCGACGACGTCGAGGCGCTGCGCGCGTTCCGTCGGCTCGTCGAGGACCAGCGCTCGCAGCCGCACCGCCTGGCCGATCTCGCGATCACGGGGAACGACCTGATCGAGCTCGGCTACCGGCCGGGACCCGCGCTCGGCCGGACGCTCGAGCGCCTGCTCCACGACGTCGTCGGCGACCCCTCGGTCAACCGGCGCGACTGGCTGCTCGACGAGGCCCGGAGGCTGCTGTGATCGCCTGGGACGTCCCGGGGCCGTATCGCGTCGCCTTCACGACGCGGGAGGGCGGCGTCTCCGAGGGTCCGTTCGCGTCGCTCAACCTCGGCCTCCTCACCGACGACGACCCTCGGAACGTCACCGAGAACCGGCGGCGCGCCGTCGTCGCGCTCGAGGGGCAGCCGGACGCGCTCGCGCTCAACCGCCAGGTGCACGGCGCGCGGGTCGTGGAGGCACGCGCGGGCTGCCGCGGGACGCTCGAGGCGGACGCGCTCTGGACCGACCGGCCGGGGCTGCCGGTCGGCGCGCTCACGGCCGACTGCGTGGCGATCGCGCTCGCCCGCGTCGGCGGCTCGCGTCCTGCCCTCGCCGTCGTCCACGCCGGGTGGAGGGGCCTGCTCGCGGGGGTCGTCCCGGCGGCGGCATCCGCGCTCGGCGGCACGCTCGCCGCGGCCGTCGGGCCGGCGATCGGGCGGTGCTGCTACGAGGTGGGCGACGACGTCGCGGTGCCGCTCCGTGCGGCGTTCGGCCTCGACGTCGTGCGGGCCGGGCGCGCCGACCTGCCGCTCGCGGCCGAGCGCGCCCTCCGTGCCGCGGGCATCGTCCGCGTCGACCGCCTCGACGCGTGCACGGCCTGCGACGGACGATTCTTCTCGCACCGCCGCGACCGCGGCGTCACCGGGAGACAGGGTGTACTCGGGCTTCTCGGCTGAGACCGTCCGTGCGAACCTCGCCCGCATCCGCTCGGAGGTCGGGCCCGACGTGACCGTGGTGGCCGCGACGAAGTACGTCGCGCCCGCGGAGATGGGGGTCCTGGCGGAGGCCGGGGTCGAGGTCGTGGGCGAGAACCGCGCGCAGGACCTCGCCGCGAAGCACGAGCG
>JBLNEO010000167.1:0-46378 GCA_050262775.1 Pseudomonadota bacterium
GCACGGACTACGCCGACCAGCAGGCGGACGCCGCGCATCGCGCCGTCGCCGCGGTGAAGGTCACGACGCCCACGGGAGCGACCTGCCGCCGCGCCGTCCTCGACCTCAGCGCGCGCGAGCGAGCGCTGTACGTCGCGCTCCGCGCGGGGCTCGACTCCGACGCCGACGCGTGGACGGCGGTCGAGCGCTTCGCCGTCGGCTCGCGGGCCCTGAAGCGGTGGTGGCGCACGCAGTCCGAGCGGTGCGTCGCATCGGCGGGTGCCGGCGATCGCGCCGCCGTCCGGCGACTGCTCGCGACCGTCGCCTGAGCCCGGGCTACCCGCGTCGAGGTGGTGCCGCACGGTCGTGCGGCACGGGCTTCCCGCGCAGCAGCGCCCGCCGCCGCACCGGTCCCGCCTCGCCGCCGCGCTCCGTGGCCGTCACGAGCATCCGCAGGCGCGCGCCGTCCGCAAGCGCGCGCTTCGCCGCTGAGGTGAGTCGCATGCGCACGACCGCGTCGCGGCCGACTTCCACCTCGAACCGCGCCGGCGCGGCGATCCGCGGCGCGCGACCGATCGGTGCGACGTCGAGCCGACCGGCGCACGAGCCCGTGTGGAGCGCCGGGCACGCGAGGCGCACGGCGAGCATCCCGCGCTCGGCACGATCCGCGACCTGCGCGACCGACACCGACGGCGCGAAGACCGCGACGGAGTTGCTGCCCCATGCGCTCACGTACACGTTGCGTCCGTCGGGGCTGAGCTCCACCCCCGACGCGCCCGAGACGCCGCGCGCGATCACGCACGAGGCGACCGCCTCGTCGTCCCAGTAGCCGCGGTACGAGATGCAGCCGGCGGGCGCGAGCGTCCCCGTGACGGTGTTGCGGTCGAAGGCGAGCACGCCGCTGTCGACGGCGGCGTACAGGCGCCGGAGGTCGCGCGTCACGCTCACCGCGACCGGCGACTCGAGCAGCGGCACATGGCCGCAGCCGTCGCGCTCGTCCTCGTAGGGCGTGCTCACGCAGCCGACCTGGCGCAGGGCGCCCGTCGACGTGTTCCGCGCCAGCACGACGATCGCGTTCGAGTCGTACGCGGCGACGAAGAGCGTCCGGCCGTCCGGTGCCATCGCCAGCGCGACGGGGTCGGCGAGGGCGTGCGCCCTGACGCACGAGCCGCCGCTCGGCGCGTCGTCCATGAGGCAGCCGCGCTGCGTGAGCGCGCCCGTCTCCGCGTTCCGCTCGAACGTGAGCACGGCGCCGCTGTCGCCCGCGGCCAGGTAGACGAACCGTCCGTCCGGGCTCGCGACGACCGCGGCCGCGCCCCGCATCGTGTTGCCGTTGACGCACATGCCGTCCGTGCCGTCGTCGCTGATGCATCCGAGCGGCTTCAGCATCCCCGTGTCCGGGTCGCGGGCGAGGGCCAGGATGCCGTCCGCGATGCTCGACGCGAGGTACACGTGCTTCCCGTCGCGCGTGACGGTGATCGACGCCGCCCCGGCGAGCGCGCGGGCGCCGATGCAGGTCACCACCGGCCTGATGCACCCGATCTGGCGGGTCGCGCCGGTCGCGGGGTTGCGCTCGAACATCGCGATGCCGCCGCTCGTGTAGGAGGCGACGTAGACGTTGCGTCCGTCCGGCGAGACGGCGAGCGAGTAGGCGCCCGCGAGCGCGTTGCCGTCGACGCACTGGCGCTCGGTGCCGTCGAGGCCGTTCGAGCCGTTGTTCGAGATGCACCCGAGCTGCGTCAGGGCGCCCGTACGCGGGTTCCGCGAGAACGAGACGAGGGCGCCGCTCTCGGACGCCGAGGCGTAGAGCGAGCTGCCGTCGGGCGAGACGGCGAGGTTCGTCGCGTCGAGCAGTCCGCGTCCGCGGCGGCAGGTGCGGTTCGCGGCCGCGTCGTCCTCGTCCTCGTCACGCGTGTCGACCTGCGCCGTACAGCCGTCGGCACCGGCGAGCTGCGCGATCCCGAGCGCCGGCGCGGCGACCGCCGCGGCCGGCGCGAGCGCGACGACTGCGACGAGCAACCCGATGAGCCCGACCCCCGGGACCACCCGCACGGTCCGTCGAGCGTACGACGACGCCGTCGCATTGTCCAGCGTCAGCCCGGCGGCCCGAGCGTGAACCGCAGCGCGGCGCGGAACGCCTCGCCCGGCGCGCCGAAGCGGCGGAAGCAGCAGCGGCAGTCGGGGTAGCCGGAGCCGCCCTCCCACGCGTGGAGCATCACGCCGGTCTGCGGCCTGTCGGGCGGCGGTGGGCTGCCCCGGCCGGCGGACGCCCAGCGCGCGATCTCCCACTGCCTCGTCAGCGTCTGTCCCGGCCCCTGGAGGCAGTACGCCTCGTCCGGCTGACACGGCTCGAGACGCTCGCGCTCGTTCGACAGGACGGCCCAGCGGTCGAGCCCCCAGGGCGACCCCTCCCACGCGCCGTGCGTGCCGTCGGGCGCGAGCGCCTCCGCGGTCACCTCGAGCGCGACGGCGGGAAGCGCGGGATCGGCGAAGCGGCAGCGCGCACGCGCGTCCTGTCCCAGCTGCTGTGTCTTGACCGCCGGGCTCGGGAGCGACCAGACGTCGAAGGTGGCGATCCGCGTGCCGTCACGCGCGAGCAGGTCCACGTTCCGGTAGCGCGGCGCACCGTGCTCCGTCGCGCCGAGCGCGTGGCAGACGAGCTTCGGCTCCTTCACGAACGCGGGCGAGCCGACGGCCGCGCCGCCGCCCGTGGTCACCGTCACGTCGCAGCGGACGGCGCGGGCCTCGAACGCGTAGTCGTAGCGAACGGTCGCGAGCGGCTGCCTCGCGGCGGCCGACTCGCCGTCGGTGAGGTCGACCTCGAACGCCGCCTCGACCCGTGCGTCCGCGCCCGCGCCCGCGAGACGCGGGGCGACGGCGACCCGCGACGCGGAGACGCCGAAGCCGGAGCGCGACGCCGCCTCGTGCCGCCCGGTCACGTCCCACGTGTAGTTGACGGGGTCGGGCTGGCCGTTCCGGCGGGCGAGGTGGAAGCCGAAGCACCCGAGGCCGCCGTTCCGCGGGTCGTTGATCGTCCCCCAGGTCGAGGCGCCCCCGCCGCGGGGGGCGAAGTCGTCGACGACGAGCGTTCCGTCGGGCGCGCGGACGCGGCCGATGTAGCCGGGGCCGACGCAGGCGGTGCGGCCCGCGTCCCACGTGAACCGCTTCCACACCGACCACGCGCCGACCTCGTTCCAGAAGATCAGGCGGGCCCCCGCGTCCTCCCAGGCCACCGGCACCCCCGCATCACTGCCACGCGGCCGCCGGTTGTCAAGACGGAAGCGACGCTACCCTGGGAGCATGGTCGGAGACGTCCTGCGCGCGACTCGGCTCTCCCAGCTCGTCCGTGCGACCCCGGGCGGCGCGCACACCCTGGGAGCGCTGTTCGCGGCCGCGGCCGGGGTCGTCGCGTTCGCGCGCGTCACCGAGGACTACCTGACGAACGACCCGCTCGCGCACTGGGACGTCTCCTTCGCGCGCTGGCTCGCCGAGCACCGCACGCCGTCCGGCGTCGACCTCTTCCGTGTCGTCACGTTCTTCGGCAGCCCGGCGACCGTGCTCGTGCTCGCCGCGATCGTGGCCATCGTGCTCTTCCGCCGCCGCCTCGTCGCGGAGACGGCGCTGCTCGTGCTCGTGCTCGGCGGCACCGAGCTCGTCAACGTGCTCCTCAAGCTCGCGTTCCACCGCCCCCGCCCGCAGGTCGCGTTCGTCCACCTCGACACCTACTCGTTCCCGAGCGGGCACGCGATGATCTCGACCGCGACGGCGATCGTGTTCGCCGCGCTGGCGTGGAGGGCCGGACGGCGCGCGGCGATCACGACGGCGACGGCGGCCGCGGTCGCGGCGGTTGGGTTCAGTCGCCTGTACCTCGGGGCGCACTACCTGTCGGACGTCCTCGCCGGGATCGCGGGCGGCCTCACGTGCGCGGCGCTCGCGCTCGCGGCGTACTGGGCCTTCGGCGAGCGGTTCGCGGCGTGGTTCGCGGGGTCGCGCCTCGACCGGCTGGGACGCGCGGTCCTCCGCGCCTAGCGACCGGGGTCGACGAGGTCGAGGCGCGCCACGAGGCCGTCGAGGTGCGCGGCGCGAAACTCGGGCTCGAGCAGCTGCGCCTGCTCCCACACGCCCACGGAGCGGCACGCCCACCCCAGCCGCAACGCCACGGCGAGCGCGCGCTCGAGGCCCGGTCCGAACGGCTCGAGGTACGCCGCCGCGTACGGCCCGACGTCCTCCGACCCCTCGACGTCGTCCACCCCCCACGCGATCACGCCCTCGAGCGCGATCGACATCGACAGGAACGGGTGCGCGACGACGGCGTCGCCCCAGTCGGTGAAGCGCGGCCGCCCGTCGCGGAAGAAGACCTGCGCGTCGTGGAGGTCGTCGTGCTGGATCGTCTCGGCGATGCCGGCGGCGGCGAGCTCGTCGGCGAGCTCCCGGACGAGCGGCCCGAGCCGGCCCCGGCGGTGGTCGCCGACCGCCCCGAGGAGCTGCTCGAACTGCGCCGGCAGCACCGCGAGCCGGCGGTCCGGGGCGCCGCGCTCGACCAGCTCGTCCGCGGCGGGCGCGACCGCGAGCTGCAGCTCGGCGTACCGCGGCAGCGCGTCGAGCCACCGCCCCAGGCTGCGCTCCCGCGCGACCAGCTCGCGCAGGCGCTCGCCGGCGTCGCGCACGAGCATCCAGCCCGCGCCGCCGTCCCAGGCGAGCAGCTCCGGCAGCAGGTCGGGGCGGATGCCCGCGAGGAGGTCGGTGACCGGCCCCTCCTGCACCTGCGAGGGCCCGTTCGCCTTGAACCAGACGACGCCGTCGCTCGTCTCGACGCGCAGCGCGGTCGACCACGGCCGCACGTGCGGCTGCTCGATCGCGTGCACGGCCCCGGGCGCGTTCCCGCGGATCCAGGCCTCCGCCTCGGCGAGCCACTCGGGATCCGTCCACGGGGGCATCGAGCGCGACGCTACCGAGTCACCCCTCCGAGGGGTGCCCGTCCTCACCGCTCCGGGCGATAACTGGATCGAGGCCCGAACGGGCCACGTGCGGCTATCGCAGACAGTGACCACGCTCCTCCGTTCCGTGTCGCCGGAGCTCGTGCTCGTCGATCCCGAGCTGGCTCGGCGGTTGCGCGCACTGGACGAGCGGGGGGCTGGCGAGAAGGAGGACGACGGGATGTACGACGTGAACGGGGTCAACGGGAACGGCAACGGCCACGTTGCCGCTGCGGCGAGCGCCCCGCCGCCCGCGGCGGCTCCGGCCCCGGAGGCGCGGCCCTCGCTCGAGTCCACGCTGCTCGACGGCGGCTTCATCGACGCCGCGCAGTTCGGCGAGGTCATGCGCGAGCACGCCGCGACGGGGCAGCCCGTCGAGGGCATCGTGCGGCAGCGCGGCTTCGTCCGGCCCGAGGTGCTCGACCGCCTGCTCGGCCGGCTCGCCCAGCAGTCGCCCGTCGCGCCCGGCGAGGCCCCGGCGGCGCCTCCCGGCGTGCATGCGCCGATCGAGCTCGTGCCCACGGCCTTCGCCCCCCCGGAGGCGCCGCAGGCGCCCGCACCGGTCGCGGCCCCGCGCCCGGCGGCGGTTCCGGAGCCGGCGCCCGTCGCGGTGCCCGAGCCGGTCGCCATGCCCGAGCCCGTCGCGATGCCCGCGCCGGTCGCGACGCCCGAGCCCGGCGGGCTCCCCGAGCCGGTCGTGGCTGCGGAGCCGGCGGCGGCGCCCGTCTTCGAGCCCACGACGCTCGCGGCCGTCCCGGCGGCGGTCGAGGCCCCTGCGCCGATGCCCGCGCCGGAGCCGGCGACGACGCTGCAGGTCGTGCCCGAGCCGCTCGACCACCTGCCCGCCCCGACGCGCACCGTCGTCTTCGACGTGCTCGTGCGCCTCACGGACGGACACGAGCTCCACGCGACCTCCCACGCCACGCTCGACGACGCCCGGGCCGCGGCGCGCGCCCTGACCGAGTCCGGCGAGTGGCTCGACGTCGGCGACGCGCTCGTCCAGCGTCCTGCGGTGTCCGCGGTCGAGGTACGGCCGCGGCTGGCCCACGAGGGCTGACGCCACGCGACTGCGGCACGGCGGCGCCTAGAGTGCCGCCGTGTCCGTCGCGCGCTCGTTCCTGATCCTCCACGGATGGCAGGGGTCGGGGCCGCTCCACTGGCAGACGTGGCTCGCCGACACGCTCGCGGTCGACGGGGAGGAGGTGCGCTACCCGCAGCTGCCGGACCCGGACGCGCCGCGCCTCGAGCGCTGGCTCTCGCACCTCCGGTTCGTGCTCGAGGAGATGCCGGGAGCGCGCACCGTCGTCTGCCACTCGCTGGGGTGCGTCCTGTGGCTCCGCCACGCGGCCGGCGCGCGGCCCGAGCATCGGGTCGCCCGCGTGCTGCTCGTGGCCCCGCCGGCACCGTGGGCCGACCTCCCCGGCGTGCAGGGCTTCTTCCCGGTGGACACGACGCCCGAGGAGCTCGCCGCCGCCGCCGGGTCGACGCGGCTCGTCTGCGCGACCGACGACCCGTACTGCCCGGAGGGCGCCGACGCCGTGTACGGCGCGCCGCTCGCGCTGCCGACGGACGTCCTGCCCGGCGCCGCCCACGTCAACGTGGACGCCGGCTACGGCCCGTGGCCGGCGGTGCTCGAGTGGTGCAGGTCCGGCGCCGTGCCGCTGACGGCCGCCTAGCCGCCCGGAAGCGCCCAGAACGGGCCGGTGAGCCCGACGCGCTCGAGGATCGCCTGGTTCTGCTCGCGCGTGTGCGGCCGCCAGTCGGGGGCGAGGCGGTCGCCCCACCACGCCTGCGCGAGCGCGGCGAGCGTCTCGACCGGGATCGTCGCGCCGGGCTCGCGTCCGCCGAGCCACCGTGCCACGTGCTCCTCCGACCGGAAGAGGTTCATCGACCCTCAGGTGAAGCCGATGTCGTCCCACCAGCGCGCGGCCGGGACGAGGCAGTGGAAGACGAGGGAGGTGTCGTGCGGCCGCCGGTCGCTCACCTCGACGACGATCCGCTCGCCGCAGTCCGGGCACGTCGTCTCGATGCGCCCGTCGACGCCGAGCGCGGCGCAGATCCCGAACGCGTCCCACGCGCAGTTCGCGTGCCACGAGCGCCCGGCGGCCTCGACGCGGTGGGGCGTCGGCACCGCGGAGAACGGGTTCGCCATCCGGATCGCGCCGTCGTCGTCGAGGACGAGCGCGTGCGCGTCGTGGAGCCGCCGCCACGCCGCGCGCACCTCCCCGGCGTCGCCGACCTCTTCGGGCACGGGCGCCCGACCGAGCTCGACGAAGCGGCGGTAGGTCTCGTTGCGGAGCTCGAGCTCCCGCTCGGTCACGCGCGCTCCGCGAGCGCGTGCACCTTCGCGGCCGCGTCGCCGGGGACGGCGTCGCCGTGGCCGACGGCGACGATGCGCGGCTCGAGCGAGGCGAACCGCGCGAGCGACTCCCGATGCTGGTCGGGGTTGAGCGTGAACGCGGGCCAGCCGGCCTCGAAGCGGGGCCACGTGGCGATCGCGTCGCCCGCGATCAGCAGGCCGCGGTCGGCCAGGTGGAATGCGAGGTGGCCGGGGGAGTGGCCGGGCGCGTGCACCACCTCCAGCGGGCCGACGGCGTCGCCGTCCTCGACCGTGCCGTCGACGGGGCAGGGTGTGTGGCGCGGCCGGTTGAGGAAGATGCCGACCTGGAACGGGTACGTCCGGAACGGCCGGGTCGGCCTGAGCCCGACCGACTGGGCGGGCCGGTCGCCCGCGACGACGTCCGCCTCCCACTCGTGCGCGAGCACCTGCGCGTGCGTCTCGCGCTTGAGCGCCGCGAGCCCGCCGAGGTGCGAGCGGTGGGCGTGCGTGAGGACGATCCGTCGCAGGTCGCGCGGGATGCGTCCGAGCTCGCGGATCGCCTCCAGCACCTCGTGCGCGTCGTCCGGGAAGAGCGTGTCCACGAGCGTGAGCTCTCGGCCGCTCTCGACGAGGAAGGCGCGGACGTGTCCGCCCTTCGAGCCCCCCAGGCTGTGGACGCCGGGCGCGAGCTCCCTCATCCGCGCACGCGCTTCCAGGGAGCGAAGGCGTTGTCGACGCCCTCGAGCGCCGGCGCAACCTCCGGGTAGTGCCGCGTCAGCACGTCGATCATCGTGGAGTCGTCGATCCAGTCGAGGCCGGCCTGCGTGTACGTCTCGGGCGTGTAGTCGCGCGTGAAGAAGCGGTCGCTCTTCAGCCGGCGCGAGGCCATGAGGATGAACACGCGGAAGGCGGTGTCGCTGAATCCGAAGCCCTTCGGCGGCTGCTCCGCGTACAGGCCGATCATCAGGTCGACGCGCTCGACGTCGCCGTAGACGCGGCGCAGCTGCTCCGCCCACTCCGGGTTCGGGGTGAGCTCCTCGAACGTCGCCGCGGGCTTCAGGTGGAAGCGACGCCGGAACTCGTTGTACCGCGGCACGCCGCGCTCTCGGATGCGGAGGATGTCCGTCGCCGCGAGGTCGACCTCCGTCCCGTCCGGCCGCTTCAGCAGCTGCAGCGAGCGCGGGTAGTTGTGGAGCGTGATCGCGCCCGGGTTCGCGATCCCGAACGAGTAGAGCGAGTTCGGCATCCCGAGCGTGTCGAGGCGTTCGCGCACCCGCAGGGCGCCGAGCTCCGGGAACGTCCGCTCCTCGAGCACCTCGTCGGTCGCGACGGAGCGGAAGGTGTAGTCGTCGGGCAGCAGCGGGTGCATCCGGTAGACCGCGACGAACTCCTCCGTCAGCGAGTACGGCACGCCGTGGTGGTTCGTCGCCGACCCCGGGATGCCGCCGAGCACCTCGTTCGAGGTCAGACGGCCGACGCGCTTGCCGAGGATCCCGTACCAGTTGGCGCGCATCGCGTACTTCGTGGTCGGGTGGGCGATGATCGCCGGCGTCCACTCGGTCGTGTGGATCTTCGCCATCAGCGCCGCGTTGACGAGGCGCGCCTTCCGGTACAGCTCGTCGTCGCCGAGCTCGGGGTTGGCCTCGGCGAGGCGGTCGCAGATCGCGTTGTGCTCGTGGGTGAAGAGCGTGTGCAGGAGCGCGAGCCCGAGCCAGAAGTTGCCCGCGACGCCGGTGAGGTCGAGCTTGTCGTCCATGTCGCGCGGGAGCTGGCCGTCGGGGTCGAGGCGGAGCTTGCCGCCCTCGTGCGTGCGGATCGCCTGCGCGAACCGGTCGTCGCCGCCGTAGATCTGTGACGCGTCCCACCAGTGCGAGTCGGCCGTGACGTACGTCGGCGGCGTCCCGTCGTCGCGGTGGCTCGCGTCGGGCCGCGTCCGCTCGATCCGCATCGGCCGCTCGTACCACGGGTCGTCGTCGGCGAGCTCCACCTGCCACGGCTCGTCGGGCTCGTTCTTGCCGTGGCTGAACCAGTCGTGCACCTCGAACTGGAGCCACGCCGCGGCGAGGACGTTGACGATCGTGGCCGGCGTGAATTCGTCGCGCGTGAGCAGCTCGCGGCTGACGAGACGCGGGTTCGGCTCGAGGATCGACGGCGCCGGCTCCGGCTGCGTGACCGCGATCGGGACGTTGCGGCCGAAGCGCTGACCCACCATCCCCATCGTCGGGTGGTCGAGGTCGTTGTAGCTCCCGTCGAGCGTTCGCGCCCCGGTGTCGCCGTCGGGGGCGGCGGCGACGTCGCTCTCGCCGGTGTCGTAGAGGTTCTGCCTGCGGAGGGTCTGGCGGAGACCGACGAGGGTCAGGACGCCGATCGGGCGCGGCAGCCGGTCCCAGCCGACGCGCCGGTCGAGCATTCCCGCGGTCCTCGAGAGCAGCCCCATCACGACCTCCTGTCGCCGTCGCTTCGCCGACGATGTGACCCTCGGCCGCAGACCGGCACATCCCGTCGCTGCCGCCGATGAAAACACCGGCGGCGGGCCGGGTCAACCGCCGAGCCAGCGCCGCCGGCGCGTGCGCTCCGCGATCGGCTCCTCGCCGAGGCTCCGCGCGGCTTCGACGAGGTCGTCCGCGGTGAGCGTCGTCACGGCTTCGCGCTCGAGCTCCGCGAGCGGGCGGCCCTCGAGGCGCGCGAGCCGCAGGGCCTGCCGGTTGAGCGCCTGCTCGAACAGGGTGCGCGCGAAGCGCGCGTTGCCGAAGCGCTCGCCGCGCGCGGCGCCCTCGAGGATCCGCGCGAGCGCCTCGCGTGCGCCGGGGCCGAGCTCGTACTCGTGCTCGCGCGCCAGCCGCTCCGTGATCTCGACGAGCTGCGCCGTCGTGTAGTCGGGGAACGAGATCTCGCGCGCGAAGCGCGAGCGCAGGCCCGGGTTCGACTCGAGGAACGCGCGCATCAGGCGCGGGTAGCCCGCGACGATCACGACCAGCCGGTGGCGGTGATCCTCCATCCGCTTGAGCAGGATCTCGACCGCCTCCGGGCCGAAGTCGAGCCGGCCCTCGCCCTCCGGCGCGAGCGAGTACGCCTCGTCGACGAAGAGCACGCCGTCGAGCGCGCGCTTCACCACGCGGTCGGTCTTCAGCGCGGTCGAGCCGACGAACTGCCCGACGAGCCCCGCGCGGTCGACCTCGACGAGGTGGCCCCGCTGCAGGAGGCCGAGCGAGCGGTACATCTCCGCGAGCAGCCGTGCGACGGTCGTCTTTCCGGTGCCGGGGTTGCCGAGGAAGACGAGGTGCTGCGACGTGGCGACCTCCGGGAGGCCGTGCTCGGCACGCCGTGCCTGCACCTGGAGGAACGCCACGAGCGCGTGCACCTGCTCCTTCACCGTGTCGAGGCCGACGAGCTCGTCCAGCTCCGCCTGCACCTCCTCGAGCGGCCGCGCCGGCGCCTGCCGCCCTCCGAAGAGGTCGCCGACGAGCTCGTCGACGTCGGGGCCGCCCGGCCGTCGCAGCTGCTCGCCGAGCCGGCCGATCGTCTCGCGCAGGTCGTCGAGCGGGTTCCGCGGCATCGCCCCGTGACCGTACCCCTCGGCCGTACGGGCCAAGCGCAGGGCGTCGGGCACCGCCGTACTGCGCTCTGCACACACGGTGGCGGAGTCGCACGCGAATGCGGGGCCCGTTCACGCTGTGCGAGCCGCGGACGCCGGTCGCCTAGCCGTCGGCGTCGAGCGCTCGCATCAGCTCGTCGAGCTTCGCCTCCACCCGGGCGAGGCGCGCCTCCAGCTCGTCCATCTTCGTGCGCTCGTCGTCCGGAAGGGACGATGGCTGGCTCCGAGCCGCCGGCTCGCCCTCGTCCGCGGTGCCGAGGAGCTGGCGGACGCGATCCTCCTTCTGCCCCGGGCGCCGCGGCAGCCGCTCGACGAGCTCGCGGTCGCCGAGCTCCGCGAGCGTCCGGTGCAGGTCGTCGAGCGTGCCGAACGGGTACAGGCGCTCCGTTCGCGTCTTCAGCTCGCCGGGCGTCTGCGGGCCGCGGAGCATCAGCACGGCCAGGACCGCGAGCTGGGACGGCGTCAGGGAGAGCGCGTCGTCGAGGAGGTGGCGGTACTTGATCGCGCGCGACCCGGCGCCGCTCGCGAGCCGGGTGAAGCCGCGGTCGCCGAGCCGTTGCAGCGCCACGCGGATCGTCGGCTCGTCGAGCTCCATCACGGGCTCGCGGTTCGTCGACTGGTTCGCCGCGAGTCGGAGCGAGTTGAGCGAGAGCGGGTACGCGTCCGGCGTCGTCCGCTGCTTCTCGATCAGGCACCCGAGCACGCGGAGCTCGACGGCGTCGAGGTCGTTCACGTGCCGGGCTCCTGGAAGAGCGTCAGCTGGAGGTCCGCCGGGCCCTCGAGCCGCGCGTTCAGCGACCCCCACGGCGTGCGGGTCGGCTCCGCCACGACCTGCGCGCCGGCCTCGACGAGCCGAGCCGTCGTCCCGCCGGCGTCGTCGACCTCGAATGCGAGGCGGACGTGGCCGGCGACGCGGCGCCCGACCTCGACCTCGTCGACGAACGCCGCGTGCTCCTCGTCGAGGAGCTCGAGGGTCGCCCGCCCGGCCTCGAGGATCGTCACGCGCCCGCGCTCGTCGTACGCCTCCCGCTCGCGCAGGCCGAGCACGTCGCGGTAGAAGCGAAGCGCCTCGTCGTAGTCCGGCGCCGTCACGCACACCCGGAGCTCGCGCACGCCCGTCACGCTACGACGCCGTCTCCGCTCCCCAGTCCTCCGGCGGCACGTCGCGCTGGTGCTGCGCGAAGAACCACTCGTGCCCCTCCGGGTCCTTCGCGTGGTAGCGGCGGTCGCCGTACGCCTGATCCGACGGCGTCGCCACGATCTCCGCGCCCTCCTCGCGGGCGCGCTCGAAGTGCGCGTCGACGTCGTCCACGTAGCAGTAGATCGAGACGGAGGTGCCGCCGGAGCGGCGCGGGCTCACGTAGCCGTGGCCCGGCTCGCCGAGGTAGACGATCCCCGGCCCGAGGCTCAGCTCCGCGTGCCAGACGCGGCCCTCCGGCGAGCGCGAGCGCAGCTCGTCCCGGAAGCCGAAGGCGCGCACGAGGAAGTCGCACGCCGCCGCCCCGTTCTCGTACAGCAGGTAGGGCGTGATCGCCTGCACGCCGACAGTATGCGCGGCGCCGTTCGGCGGCGAGGACGAGGTGGCTCGTCGCGGCCGGGGACCCCGGCGCGGGCTACGGCCGGACGAGCGGCTTGTACTTGATCCGGTGCGGCTCGAGCGCCTCCGCGCCGCGCGTCTCGCGCGCCCACGCTGCGTACTCCTCCCACGAGCCCTCGAACCACGTCACCGTCGAGTCGCCGTCGAAGTGGAGGATGTGGGTCGCGATCCGGTCGAGGAACCAGCGGTCGTGCGAGATCACCACGGCGCAACCCGCGAAGTCGACGAGCGCGTCCTCCAGCGCCCGGAGCGTGTCGACGTCGAGGTCGTTCGTCGGCTCGTCGAGCAGCAGCAGGTTGCCGCCCGAGCGCAGCAGCTTCGCGAGGTGGACGCGGTTGCGCTCGCCGCCCGAGAGGTTGCCGACGCGTTTCTGCTGGTCGGGGCCCTTGAAGTTGAACCACGAGACGTACTGCCGCGAGTTCACCTCGCGCCTGCCGAGCTCGACCGTGTCGTGCCCGCCCGAGATCTCCTGCCAGACCGTCCTCGCCGGGTCGAGGTCGGCGCGGCTCTGGTCGACGTAGGCGATCTCCACGGTGTCGCCGACGCGCAGCTCGCCCGCGTCCGGCTGCTCCTGCCCGGCGATCATCCGGAACAGCGTCGTCTTGCCGGCGCCGTTCGGCCCCACGACCCCGACGATGCCGCCCGGCGGCAGCGAGAAGGTCATGTCCTCGACGAGCAGCCGGTCGCCGAAGCCCTTCGCCACGCCCTCGGCCTCGACGACGACGTCCCCGAGCCGCGGCCCCGCGGGGATGTGGATCTCGACGCGGTCGAGCTTCACGTCGCGCTCCTCGGCGAGCAGCCTCTCGTACGCGCCGAGCCGCGCCTTCGACTTCGCGTGGCGTGCGGTCGGCGAGGCGCGCACCCACTCGAGCTCGCGCGCCAGCGCACGGCGGCGGGCCGATTCCTGCTTCTCCTCCTGCGCCAGGCGCGCCTGCTTCTGCTCGAGCCAGGAGGAGTAGTTGCCCTCGAACGGGATGCCCTTGCCGCGGTCGAGCTCGAGGATCCAGCCGGCGACGTTGTCGAGGAAGTAGCGGTCGTGGGTGACCGCGACGACGGTGCCCCGGTACTCGGCGAGGAACCGCTCGAGCCAGGCCACCGACTCGGCGTCGAGGTGGTTCGTCGGCTCGTCGAGGAGCAGCAGGTCCGGTGCCTGCAGGAGCAGCCGGCAGAGCGCGACGCGCCGGCGCTCGCCGCCCGACAGGGTCTCGACGTCCCGGTCGCCGTCGGGGAGGCGGAGCGCGTCCATCGCCCGGTCGAGCGTCTGGTCGAGCGACCACGCGTCGGCCTTGTCGATCTGCTCCTGGACCCTCGCCTGCTCGGCGAGCAGCGCGTCGAAGTCGGCGTCCGGCTCCGCGAACCGCGCGGAGATCTCGTTGAACCGGTCGAGCAGGTCGCGCAGGGGGCGGACGCCGTCCTCGACGTTCCCGCGGACGTCCCTGGAGGGATCGAGGTGGGGCTCCTGCTCGAGGAAGCCGACCGTGGCGCCCGGGGCGAGCTGCGCGACGCCGCTCGACGGCTCCTCCGTGCCGGCCATGATCCGGAGGAGGGTCGACTTCCCGGCCCCGTTCGGCCCGAGCACGCCGATCTTCGCGCCCGGGAGGAACGCGAGCGTGATCGTGTCGAGGACCTTGCGCTCGGGCCCGTAGAACTTCTCGACGCGGACCATCGTGAAGACGTAGTCGCTCACCGGCGCGCCAGGGTAGCGTCTGGGCCATGGCCGGTTGCTGCCCGCCGCGGGGCTACGACGCGATGTTCGATCGGCGTCAGGCGCGGCGCGACCTGCGCCGCTGGCGGGACAAGGGCCTGCACGCCGACGCGCGCGACGCCGTCGACTTCCTGTCGCGCGAGGGTGCGGCGACGGTGCTGGAGATCGGCGGCGGCATCGGCGCCACGCAGGTCGAGCTGCTCCGGGGCGGGGCCGAGCGGACGGTGAACGTCGAGCTCTCGGGCGGCTACGAGGAGGTCGCGCGCGAGCTCGCCCGCGAGGAGGGCGTCGAGGGACGCGTGGAACGGCGGATCGGCGACGCGGTGTCGTCGGAGCTGCCGGACGCCGACGCGGTGCTGCTCGTGCGGGTCGTCTGCTGCTACGCCGACTACGAGGCGCTCCTCGCCGCGGCCGCCGGTCACGCGCGCCGGTTCCTCGTCTTCACCTTCCCGCGCAGCGGCCCGCTCGCGTCGACGATCGTGGCCGTCGGGAATCTCTTCCTGCGGCTCCGGCGGCGCGACTTCCGGGCGTACGCCCATCCGCGTTCGGCGATGCTGGCCGCGGCCGAGCGGCACGGGCTCCGGCTCGTCCACGAGCGGCGTGCGCTCGTCTGGGAGACGGCCGCGCTCGTCCGCCGCTGACCGATACGGGAATCCGCGGATACGGCGGCGTCCGGCTCCGACGAGGGTCGTGCCCGAGGGGTGAGAACCAGCCGCAGGAGGTGTGTGCATGTTCACGTACGTCGGGCTGATCCAGCTGACCGACGAGGGGCGCGAGAACATCGAGAAGGCGCCCGAGTACCTCGCCAAGTTCACCGAGATCATCGAGGCCGAGGGCGGGAAGCTCGACCGCGTGCTCGCGGTCATGGGCCCGTGGGACTTCATCACGCTCGTCCGGTATCCGGACGTCGAGACGGCGTTCCGCGTGCTCGCCAAGATCGGCGCTCTCGAGGTGATCAAGACCGAGACGTTCCCGGCGGAGGACGTCGAGGTCTTCTTCAAGGCCCTCGCCTAGCGCATCTCGACGGGGCCGCTCCGGCGGCCCCGTCTGCCCGTGTAGCCTCGCCGCATGGCCGCGACGGGCCTGACCGAGGCCGAGGCGCAGCGCCGGCTCGCGGCGCGCGGACCCAGTGCACCGGCGGCGTCGAGCCGCTCGACGGCCAGCATCGTCCGCGCGAACGTCTTCACCGTGTTCAACGCGATCCTCGTCGCGATGGGGGTGCTGACGCTCGCGTTCGGCGCGTGGCAGGACGCGCTGTTCCTGGGGATCGTCGTCGCGAACTCCTCGATCGGGATCGCGCAGGAGCTGCGCGCGAAGCGCAAGCTCGACGAGCTCGCCGCGCTCGTGGCGCCGCACGCGACGGTGGTGCGCGACGGCGAGGCCCGGACGCTCGCCGTCGAGGACGTCGTCGAGGGCGACCTCGTCCGCCTCCAGGCGGGCGACCAGGTCGTCGCCGACGGGACGCTCGAGGAGGCGGCGGCGCTCTCGCTCGACGAGTCCATCCTCACCGGCGAGTCGAGGCCCGTGCAGCGTGGGCTCGGCGAGGAGGTCCGGTCGGGGTCGTTCGCGGTCGAGGGTGCGGGCGCCTACACGGTGACGGCGGTCGGGGACGCCTCGTACGCGCAGCGGATCGCCGGCGAGGCGCGCCAGTTCCGCCACCCGCGCTCGCCGCTCGAGCGCGCGCTCAACCGGCTCCTGTTCGTGCTCGTGGCGGTGATGGTCCCGCTCGGGACGATCTTCGTGTACTCGCTGTGGCAGCGCGACGCGCCGATCCGCGAGGCGGTGACGACGGCCGTGGCCGGGATCGTGACGCTGATCCCCGAGGGGCTCGTCCTCCTCGCGTCGCTGACGTTCGCGGCCGCGGCGCTCCAGCTCGCGCGCCGCGGCGCGCTGGCGCAGCAGCTGAACGCGACCGAGTCGCTCGCCTCCGTCGACGTGCTGTGCCTCGACAAGACGGGCACGCTCACGCACCCCGGCCTGCGCGTGGTCGCGATCGAGCCGCCGGAGCTCGCGGAGCCGCTCGGCCGCTTCGCCGCCAGCTCTCCGGCGCAGAACGCGACGCTGCGTGCGATCGCGGAGGCCGTGCCGGCCGAGGCGGTCGCGGTCGACGACTACGAGCCGTTCTCCTCCTCGCGTCGGTACTCGGCGCTGACGATCGACGGCGAGCGCTGGCGCCTCGGCGCGCCCGAGCTCTTCCATCTCGACTCGCTCGGCGACCGGGCCGCGGCCGAGCGGGAGGCGGGGCGCCGCGTGCTCGCCTTCGGCGACGACGAGCGCGCGCGGGGCCTGGTCGTGCTCGCGGAGGAGCTGCGCGGCGAGGCGCGCTCGACGGTCGACTTCTTCCGCTCGGAGGGCGTCGAGCTCCGCGTGATCTCCGGCGACAGCCCGGACACGGTGGCGGCCATCGCCCGCGACGCCGGCATCGCCGTCGGCCGCGTCCACGACGCGAGCGAGGGCGAGCCGCCGCTCGACGCCACCGTGATCGGGCGCATCTCGCCCGAGGGGAAGAAGGCGTACGTCGAGCGGCTGCGTGCCGCCGGGCGCTACGTGGCGATGGTCGGCGACGGCGTCAACGACGTCCCGGCGCTGAAGGCGGCGCGGCTAGCGATCGCGCAGGGCAGCGGGTCGGAGATGGCCCGGAGCGTCGCCGACGTGGTCCTGGTGAGCGGCGACTTCGCCTCGGTGCCGGCGATGGTCGGCGAGGGCCGGAAGATCCTCCGGAACGTCCAGCGCGTGGCGAAGCTCTTCGTCACGAAATCGGCCTTCGCGGCCTTCCTGATCCTCCTGATCGGCCTGACGGAGACGGCGTACCCGCTGCTGCCGCGGCACCTGACGCTCGCGGCGTCGCTCACGATCGGGATTCCGGGCTTCTTCCTCGCGCTCGCGCCGAGCGAGGGGCCGTGGTCGACGAGCGGCTTCCTGCGCGACGTCGCGCGCTTCGCGATCCCGGCGGGCACGGCCGCCGCGCTCGGCGTCCTCTCGGCGTACCACTTCGCCTTGAACGTCGTGCAGCTTCCGCTCGTCGAGGCCCGGACGGTCGCGACGGCGGTGCTGGTCCTGCTCGGCCTCTACTTCGTGCTCGCGCTGGAGGCCTCCGGGACGCGGCGCCGGCGTCTGGCGGTCGGGGGCCTGTGCGGGGCGATGCTCCTGCTCTTCGTGCTCGTGCTCGCGTTCGAGGGGACGCGAGACTTCTTCGACCTCGTCGTCCCCGGGTTCTGGTCGCTCGTCGCGATCGTCGGCGGCACGGCGCTCGCGATCACGGGCCTCATCTTCACCGACGAGCGATTCGTCGCCGACCTCGGCGTGCCCCCCTTCGCGCGCTAGGACGAGGGCTCGGCCGCCGGCTGCCGCGCGAGGATCGCCCGCGAGAGCCGCACGCGATGCAGGAGCGAGTCTCGCTCCGCCGCGTCGGTGAGCGAGTCGGCCTTCGCGAGGAGGATCGCCGCCGCCTCGGCGAAGCGCTCCTTCGCGTCGGCGGAGCCCGGCGCGGCGCGCTCGAGGACGCACGCCCGCGTGAACACGATCTCCTCGCTGCGCACGGCCGGGACGGCGCCCCCGAGCGCCGTCAGGCGCTCGTACGCCGTGCCGCCGAGCGTGAGCGCGTCGTCGAGCCGCCCCTCGTCCAGCGCGATCCGCGCACGCAGCGACGCCATCGCGATCTCGCCGCGCGCCCAGCCGAAGTTCGGGGCCGCCGCGAGCAGCTCGTCCGCCTCCCGCCGCGCGGCGTCGGTGCCCTCCGCGAGCAGGAGCTCGGCCCAGTGGACGTCGACGAGCGGTTCGACCGACACGTACGCGGCCTCGTGCGTCTCCCGGCGGCCCGCTTCCAGCTCTCGCCGCGCGACGTCGAGCTGCGGCGGGTCGCGTTCGACGCCGATCCGTCCGAGCAGCGAGCGGAAGTAGCCTCGCGCGCCGAGCGGCCGCTCGTCGTCCTCGAACACCGCGATCGCCCGGCGCAGGGTCTCCTCGGCCTCGTCCCACAGCCCGAGCGCCGTCTGCAGCTGCCCGAGGAAGGCGAGCGCCCACGCGTAGTCGTCGTCGAGCCGGGTGGTCTCGAGCGTCGTCGCGCTGCGCCCGAGCAGCTGGCCGGCCTCGCCGTAGCGGCCGAGATCGAAGGAGGCGACGCCGAGCGCGGACTCGAGCCTCGCCGTCTCGAGGGCGAGCGCCGCCGGGTCGAGCCGCTCCGCCAGCCGGCCGCTCGCGAGCAGGTCGTGCGCTTCCTCCAGCACCTTCGCGCCCTCGCGCAGGTCGACGCTGTCGAGGTGGTGGCCGAGCTTCAGCAGGACCGCGAACTCGGCGACCGCGTCGCCGGCCTCGCGGGCGAGCGCGAGCGCTTCGCGGTAGGCCGCGACGCCCGCGTCGAGGCCGCGGTAGGCGAGCGTCAGGAGGGCGGTCGCGAAGTGCGCGTTCGCCCGGAGGCGGAGGTCGCCGCACGACTCGGCCGCGCGCTCGGCCTCGGCCGCCAGCGCGAACAGCCGCTCGCCGTCGCCCGTGTCCGTCCGCCAGCTGGCCTCGCCGCCGAGGAGGAGCAGCAGCACCGCCTTCGCGAAGAGACGCTCGGTGGCGGGAGCACCGTCGCGGGCACCCTCGGCTCCGAGCAGCTCGAGCGCCTTCCCGGCGTGCAGCGCCGTCTCGCGGTCGGCGCCCTCGGCGTAGGTCGATTCCGCGACCTCCACGAGGCGGGCGGCCGCGAGCACCGGCTCGCGCGCCTCCTCGTAGTGCCGCGCGATCTCCAGCAGGGCGCGCCGCGGCGGCGGGTCGACGTCGCCGACCAGGGCCTCGAGCGCCTCGGCGACCGCGCGGTGTCCCCGGCGACGCTCCCGCGCCGTCGTCGCGGCGCGCCCGTAGAGCAGCTGCTGGAGCACCGCCGGGTCGAAGGAGACGAGCTCGGAGTCGTCGCCCCACCAGTCGTCGACGTCCTCGAACGTGACCATGCGTCGCCGTGCGATCGGCTTCAGCCGGCCGACCACCTCGGGCTCCTCCTCCTCGAGGACGCGTGCGAGCACGAGCGAGAGGAACCGCGACCCCTGGACCGACGCCGCCTCGAGGAGCGCGACCTCCTCGGGGGTCAGGTCCCCCAGCCTCGGTCGCAGCACCTCCAGCAGGGTGTCGGGGGTGCCGACCGTCGCGAGCCGGCCGAGGAGTCGCCACTCTCCCGGCGTGCCTTCGATGCCGCCGTCGAGGGACCAGTGCCCGTCGACCTGCCGGAGCAGTCCCTGCTCCTCGAGCGTCAGCAGGTACTGCTCGAGGAACAGCAGGTTGCCGTGGGTGCGGTCGTGGAGCCACGTGCCGAGGCGACGCGCCGGGAGCGCGCCGTAGCGCGCGACGAGGAGGTCGTCGACCGCGGAGGCGCTCAGCTCCTCGAGCTTCAGGTCTCGGACGGACGTCCTGCCGAGGATGGTCGCGCGGAGGAGCGCCAGCGGGTGGGTGTCTCCGACGAGCTCGGGGTCGTAGGAGAGGACGACGGCGAGCGCGTGCTCCTCGGCCTCGGCGGCGAGGCGAACGACGACCTCCGTGGAGGGAGCGTCGATCCAGTGCGCGTCGTCGATCACGAGCACGAGCGCCCGGTCGGCGGCGATCCGTCGCAGAGCCGTCGCCACGTCGGCGGCCAGCTGGAGCTGCTGCTCCTCGTGGCTGCCGCCGAGGGCGTAGACGCCGAGGTCCGAGGCCGCCTTGACCCCCGCAGCGGCGACCGACCCGACGACGGGGATCAGCCCGACGAGCGGAGGCGCGACCTGTCCCACGAGCTCCAGGACGCGCTTCGCGCGTTCGCCGCGACGCTGCTCGTTCGCGAGCGTGGCGAGGAGCTCGAGGAACGGGCCGAGCGGGTTCCCGGTGCCCGCCTGGTAGCACAGCGCGCGCACGACGTCCGCTTCGGTCTCCGAGGCCTCGATCCGGGCGGCCGCCGCCTTCAGCAGCGACGACTTCCCGCTCCCGGTCGGTCCGGCGAGGAAGACGACGCAGCCGCGCCCGGCGGCGGCGTCGGCGGCGGCGGTGGACAGGACGTCGAGCTCCCGCTCCCGTCCGATCACGGCGGCGGGCACAGCGCACGTCTTACCGCCCTCGCGACCGCCGTGCAACCTGGACGGCCGCGCGCGTGCCGGGGGCTACGATGTCGCCTGTGGCCGTGACGACGAAGCCGAAGCTCGACGCGCAGGCGATTCGCGCGGACTTCCCGATCTTCGAGCAGCGGTTCCACGGCAAGCCGCTCGCGTTCCTCGACTCGGCAGCGAGCTCCCAGAAGCCCCGGCAGATGCTCGAGGCGATGACGACCTTCTACGAGACGTCGTACGCGAACGTGCACCGCGGCGTCTACGAGCTCGCCGAGCGCGCCACGGAGGCGCTCGAGGGGTCGCGCGAGAAGGTGCGTCGGCTGCTGAACGCCCCGTCCGTGCGCGAGATCGTGTTCACGCGCAACGCGACCGAGAGCATCAACCTCGTGGCGTACGCCTGGGGGATGAACGAGCTGAAGGCCGGCGACACGATCCTCGCCACCGAGCTCGAGCACCACTCGAACTTCGTCCCGTGGCAGTACGTCGCGAAGCGGCGGGGCGCTGAGTTCCGGCTGATCCCGCTCGACGACAACGGCGAGCTCAGGCTGGAGGCCCTCGAGGGGATCGACGGCGTGAAGCTCCTGGCCGTCGGGCTCGTCTCGAACAGCCTGGGGACGGTGAACCCGGTGGCCAAGCTGTCCGCCTGGGCGCGCGAGCGCGGCGCCCTCACCGTGGTCGACGCCGCGCAGGCGGCACCGCACCGCACGGTGGACGTGCAGGCGCTCGGCGCGGACTTCGTCGCGCTCTCGGCGCACAAGATGTGCGGCCCGAGCGGCGTCGGCGCGCTGTGGGGCCGCGCGGAGCTGCTCGAGCGGATGGAGCCGTTCCTCCTCGGCGGCCACATGATCCGCTCCGTCGGGGTCGACCGCACGACCTGGGGCGAGCTGCCGCACAAGTTCGAGGCGGGGACGGCGCCGATGGCGGAGGCCGTCGGCTTCGGCGCCGCGATCGACTACCTCGAGGGGATCGGGTTCGACGCGATCGAGGCGCACGAGCACGAGCTCGTCGCGTACGCGCTCGACCGGCTCGACGAGCTCCCCTGGGTGACGGCGTACGGCCCGCCCGCCGACCGTCGCGCCGGCATCGTCTCGTTCAACGTCGAGGGCGTCCACCCGCACGACGTCGCGCAGATCCTCGACCTCGAGGGCGTGGCGATCCGCGCCGGGCACCACTGCTGCCAGCCGCTGATGCGCAGGCTCGGCGTCGCCGCGACGAACCGTGCGAGCATCTACCTCTACACCGTCCGCGACGAGATCGACCGCCTCGTCGACGGCCTCCACCGCGTGCGGCAGGTGTTCGGATGAGCGGCGAGTTCGAGCAGATGTACCGCGAGGTGATCCTCGATCACTACAAGAACCCTCGAGGCCACGGCGACATGGAGGGCGCCGACGCCGAGGCGGAGGGCCAGAACCCGCTCTGCGGCGACGAGGTGTCGATCTACGTCCGTTTCGCCGCCGACGGCGAGACGATCGACGAGGTCAAGTTCCAGGGACGCGGCTGCGCGATCTCGCAGGCCTCGACGTCGATGCTCACGGAGATGGTGCAGGGCCGGACGGCCGCGGAGGTCGCGGCGCTGCCGAAGGAGGAGCTGCTCGACGAGGTCGGGATCCCGCTCACGCCCGTCCGCCTCAAGTGCGCGCTCCTCGGACTCGGGACGTTGAAGGTCGCGCTCCACAAGGCGAAGGGCACGCCCCTGCCGGAGGAGTGGCAGGGGATGGCCGAGGACCTGGACCTCCGGTAGTGCGCGACATCGCGGTCTGCCCCGTCGAGGCGCTTCCGCCCGGCACGATGAAGCTCGTCCACGCCGGGCTCGAGAGCATCGGCGTCTACCACCTCCCCGACGGCCGGCTGTGCGCGCTCGAGGACCGGTGCTCGCACGACGACGGGCCGCTCGTGGAGGGCGACTGGGAGCCCGACGAGGGCATCGCCGTCTGCCCGCGCCACGGCGCCCGCTTCGACATCTGCTCGGGTCGCCCGCTCTCGCTCCCCGCGTACGAGCCGGTCGCGACGTTCCCCGTGCGCGTCGACGACGGCACCGTCGTCGTCAGCGTCCCCGACTGAGCGGGCCGAGCGCTAGCCGAGCTTCGCGCGGATCTTGCGCGCCATCGTGTCGGGGTCGTCGACGGTCAGCGTCACGCGCCGGTACCGCCAGCCGTCGGTGTCGAGCACGACGGTACGGTCGCGGTCGTCGACGTCGAAGAACTCCCAGCGGCCCCCGATGCGGAAGCGGCCCTTGCGCGTCTCGCCGAACGGGCCCACGTTGACGCCGAGGCGCCATGCGAACGTTCCCGGCAGCGCCGACGTGCCGACGCTGACCCCCTTGATCTGCGAGTACGGGATCCGCAGCTCGTCCGCCAGCAGCGTCACGCGCGTCAACCCCGTGTACCGGATCACGAGCGCGTCGTCGGTGAGGTCGATGCGGCGGGCCATCGTCGCTGATTCTATGGTTGGCGCCGTGCTCGACGATCGTGTACGTGCCGTGCTGGAGCGCCTCGAGCGCGAGGACGCGGAGGAGCGGGCGGCCGGCGTCCCACGGGAGCGCCGCGCGCGGCAGGTCGCGCCGACCACCGGCCGGTTCCTGTTCTCGCTCTGTGCGGGCCAGCCCGACTGCGAGGTGCTGGAGGTCGGCGGCTCGCGCGGCTACTCGACGATCTGGATCGCGGCGGCGGTGCGCATCCTCGGAGGCCGCGTGCTGTCGCTCGAGGCCGACCCGGCGAAGTGCGAGGCGTGGCGGCGGAACGTCGCCGAGGCGGGCGTCGACGGCTCCGCCGACCTCGTCGAGGGCGACGCGCGCGAGACGCTGCAGCAGATCGACGACGTGTTCGACGTGGTCTTCCTCGACGCGGAGAAGGAGGACTACGAGGTGCTCTTCGACCTGACGCGCGGGACGCTGGAGCCGGGGGCGCTCGTCGTCGCCGACAACGTCCTCTCGCACGTCGAGACGCTCGGCGCGTACTCGCGCGCGCGCCAGGCGGATCCCACGCTGCTGAGCACCACCGTCCCGCTCGACCGCGGCCTCGAGCTGACGACGATTCTGCGTTGACCTGCGCGTTCGCTAGAGTGCCGGTCTACCACGGAAAGGAGGTGGTCCGGTCAGTGGAGATTTCCAGTACGGGCAGTGGAGGTACCAGCGGGTAGAGGCGTGCCCCCGGGACCACCGGGAATCGCCTAGCCAGCGTGGGGGGCTCGCGTTTCTGCGCCGCCGGCCGTGAGGCCGAGCCGGAAGCGCCTCTACCACTACGACGCTGGTCACCGGATCGAAGGGCCGCTCTCGAGCGGCCCTTCGTCTCTCTCGAGCGACGGCGGCCGATGGTCCTCGCCGTGCGCCGCCGGTGCCGGGCCGCAGTCGAAGGGCGCTAGGTCTGCGCCGTCGCGCGGCGGAGCTGCTCGTCGAGCTCGACCAGCGGGACGCTGAACGTCTGGACGGCCGGCCGGATGTCGCCGGTGTTGTCGCCCGCCTCGAGCATCAGCAGCTCGTTGCGCGTCACGGGGGGCTTCGGGAGGCGCTCGAGGAGCGGTGCCTGCAGGCGCATGAGGCGCATCGGGACGTGCAGCGACGGCCGGCGCATGCCGAGCGCTCGCTTGAGCCGGCGCCAGAACTCGTTCCAGTCGACCGCGTCCGGGCCGCCCAGGTCGAACGTCCGGTTCGCGGCGTCGGGCTCGTCGACCCCGCGGACGAGGAACTCGACGAGGTCGTCGATCCAGATCGGCTGGATCCGCTGCGTCCCCGAGCCGACGATCGGTGTGACGGGCGTGAGCCGCGCGAGCCGCTTGAACATCGGCAGCGCGCCGCCGTCGCCGCTGAAGACGAAGCTCGGCCGGAAGATCACGTACTCGAGGCCGGACGCCGTGACCGCCTGCTCGGCCTCCCACTTGCCGCGGTAGTAGGGCACGGTCTCCCGCGACCGCTCGTTCAGCCCGAGCGCGCTGACGTAGACGAAGCGGCGGACGCCGGCCTCGCGCGCCGCGTCCACGAGGTTGCGCGTGCCCTCGCCGATCACGCGCTCGAACTCCTCGGGACGTCCCTGGAGGATGGCGACGAGGTGGATGACGGCGTCGGCCCCGGACACGGCCGCGCGGAGCGTCTCCGGGTTCGTGACGTCGCCCTCGACGAGCTCCACGCCGTCGAGGTCGCCGGCATCGCGGAGGCGGTGCACGAGCCCGCGCACGGGCGTCCCCCTCGCCTGGAGCGCGTGGACGACGCGGCGGCCGAGGAAGCCGTTCGCGCCGGTGACGAGGACAGGCCCTGTCGACATGGCGTCCAAGATTAGTCGAAGTTCTTCCAGTACCGCGAGGGAACCGGTCCAACCTGGTCCTGGTACTTCGAGCCGAGGTCGTCGCTGCCGTACGGCGTCTCCGCAGGCTCGCTCAGCTGCATGAACGAGACCTGACCGATCTTCATCCCGGCGTAGATCGTGATCGGCAGCGTCGACACGTTGGACAGCTCGAGCGTCACCTGGCCGTTCCAGCCAGGGTCGATGAAGCCGGCGGTGGAGTGGATCAGCAGCCCGAGCCGGCCGAGCGAGCTCTTGCCCTCGAGCCGCGCGACGAGGTCGTCGGGGAGGCGGACGCGCTCGAGCGTCGTCCCGAGGACGAACTCGCCGGGGTGGAGGATGAACGGGGTGTCGCCCTCGACGGAGACGAGCTCCGTCAGCTCCTCCTGCGGCTGCTTCACGTCGATGTAGGGGTAGCGCGCGTTGTGGAACACCCGGAAGTGGCGGTCGACCCGCACGTCGACGCTCGAGGGCTGGATCAGGCCCTCGTCGAAGGGGTCGATCTCGATCCTGCCCTCGCCGAGCAGGCGCCGGATGGTGCGATCGGACAGGACCACGCGGGCGATTCTGACAGGGACGCCGCGCGGCCGGTCGGCGGCACTTGAAGCCGATCTGCGGTACGGTTGCGCGTCCGCCGATGGTGCTCGAGCCCGTCGACCCGAATCAGCTCTTCCGCGACCGCAGGCGCCAGCAGCGCCGGCGCCGCAGGAAGCGCCGGCTCGTGCTCATCGCGGCGGTGCCGGCGGCCGCCTCGCTCCTCGCCGGCGTCGTCTGGCTGCGCGGCGACGGCGGCGCGGCCGGCGCCGTCGAGCCCGTCGCCGCGACGAAACCGGGCGCAGCGGCGGCGAAGCCGCGCGTGACGAACCCACTGGCGCCGCGCGCCGCGCCCGCCGAGATCCGCGGCGTGCACGTGACGATGGCTCTCGCCTCGCTCCCCGGAAAGCTCGAGGAGTACCTCCGCCTCCCCGGCCTCAACACGCTCCAGCTGGACATCAAGGACGAGAACGGCGAGGTCGCGTTCGTGCCGTCCGCCGTGCCGCTCGCGCGCGAGATCGGCGCCGCCGGGCGGTACTACAGGCCCCGCGAGGTCGCGCGGCTGGCGCGGAGGCACGGCGTCTACCTCGTCGGCCGGATCGTCTGCTTCGAGGACCCCGTGCTGTCGGGCGCGCGGCCGGCGCTGGCGGTGCGGCGCGCCGACGGCTCGCGGTGGGTCAACCACGCGGGCCTCGGCTGGGTCGATCCGTACAACCGCGACGTGTGGCGCTACCTCGGGGATCTCGCCGTCGCGTCCGCGAAGCTCGGCTTCGACGAGATCCAGTTCGACTACGTCCGCTTCCCGACCGACGGCGACACGGACGGGATGCGCTTCCCGGCGGGGACGTCCACCCCGATGGCGTGGAACATCGCGGAGTTCGTCCACTACGTCTCGCGCCGCGTGCGGGCGACCGGCGCCCGTGTCTCGGCGGACGTCTTCGGGCTGTCCGCGACGCGCGACCTCGGCATCGGCCAGATCCCGCGGCGGATCTCGCGCTACCTCGACGCGATCTACCCGATGGTCTACCCCTCGCACTACGGCTCCGGCGAGTACGGGCTCGCCGACCCGAGCGCGATGCCGGGGCCGACCGTCGCGGCGTCGCTGTCCGACTTCAACCGCGAGCTCGAGGGCCGGCGGACGCGGATCGTGCCGTGGCTCCAGGACTTCTCGTACGGCCGCACCTACACGCTCGCCGACGTGAAGGAGCAGATCGACGCGGCGGCCGCCGCCGGCTCCGACGGGTTCCTGCTGTGGAACGCGGCCGGCGTCTACTCCGACGGCGCGCTCCGCTACCGCCCGATCGTCGCCGAGTGACGGCGCTCGCCGCGCTCGTCGCCGCCGCGACCGTGGCGACGGCGCCGGCGCTCCGCCCGGCGCCCGGGATCGTCGTGCCGCCGGGGTGGCGTGCGGCGCTCTACGCGACCGGGCTCGTGCACCCGACGGCGCTCGCGTGGGGCCCCGGCCGGCTGCTCTACGCGACCGAGGACGGCGGGCGCGTGGTCGCCGTCGGCCGCGGCTCGGCCTCGCCGCGGGTGGTCGCGACCGGGTTCAGGACGCCGCTCGGCCTCGCGTGGAGCGGCCGCACCGCGTTCGTCTCGGCGCAAGGGACGCTGTGGCGTCTCCGGCTCGCGGGCCGCACGCTGACCGCGAGGCGCGGGCTCCTTCGCCGGCTGCCGTACGGGCGCCACCAGCAGGACAACGTCGTGGTCGGCCGCGACGGCCGCCTCTACCTCGGTTCCGGCTCGACCTGCGACGCGTGCGTCGAACGCGACCTGCGCAGCGCCACCGTCCTCTCGGTCCGTGCCGACGGCACCGATCTCCGGATCGAGGCGACGGGCCTGCGGAACCCGTACGGCCTCGCGGTCGAGCCGTCGACCGGTCGGATCGTCGTCTCCGTCAACAACCGCGACGACCTCGGCGAGGACGAGCCGGCCGAGGCGGTCGTCGTGCTGCGCCGCGGCGCGGACTACGGCTGGCCGGACTGCTGGCCCAGCTGGTCGCTCCGCCGCCTGCAGGGCGACTGCGCCGGGGTCACGCCGCCGCTCGCCTACCTCGAGCCGCACTCGTCGGCGAACGGGATGGCGTTCCTCGGCGGCCGCCTGTACGTCGCCGAGTGGGGGCAGTACCTCTCGCACCGGCGGGGGAGGAAGGTCGTCTCGATCGATCCGCGCCGGGGTCGCGTGTCGGCGTTCGCCGACGGCTTCGACCACCCGCTCGCGCTCGTGGCCGATGGGCCAGGCGCCCTCCTCGTGGCCGACTGGGGGCGTGGCGTCGTGTATCGCCTGAGCCGCCGCTCCGCTCGCTAAGGTGCGTCTGTGGCGATGACGCGGACGATCGAGCTCCGGACGGCGATTCCGGGTCCACGCTCGCAGGAGATCCTCGAGCGGCACGAGCAGGCGGTGGCGAAGCCGCTGGCGATCTACCTCCCGCTCGTGGCCGAGTCTGGCTCGGGCGCCACGCTGACCGACGTCGACGGCAACACGTTCATCGACTTCACCGGCGGCGTCGGGGTGCTGAACGTCGGACACGCGCACCCGCGCGTCGTCGCCGCGGCGCAGGAGCAGCTGGAGCGCTTCGCGCACACCGACTACACGATCGTCCCGTACGAGGTCTACGTCCGGCTGGCGGAGCGCCTGATCGCGCTGGCGCCGTTCACGGGGCCTGCGAAGGCGGCGTTCTTCAACGCCGGCACGGAGGCCGTCGAGAACGCGGTGAAGTTCGCGCGCCTGTACACGCGACGGCCCGCGATCATCGGCTTCGAGGGCGCGTTCCACGGGCGGACGCTGATGTCGATGACGCTCACCTCGAAGACGCACCCGTACAAGGTGGGGCTGGGCCCCTTCGCGCCCGAGGTCTATCGCGTGCCGTTCGCCTCCGAGTACCGCGGGCCGTCGACGGAGGACGCGCTCGCCGCGCTCGAGCGTGCGTTCTCGACGGTGGTCGCGCCCGAGCAGGTGGCGGCGATCGTGATCGAGCCCGTCCTGGGCGAGGGCGGGTTCGTGCCCGCGCCGCGCGAGTTCCTCCACGGCATCCGCCGCATCTGCGACGAGCACGGCATCGTGCTCGTGGTGGACGAGGTGCAGACCGGCTTCGCGCGCACCGGGAGGTTCTTCGCCACCGAGTGGTACGACATCGAGCCGGACCTGATGACGGTCGCGAAGTCGATCGCCGCAGGGCTGCCGCTCTCGGGGGTCATCGGCAAGGCCGAGATCATGGACGCCCCGCACGACTCCGCCGTCGGCGGCACCTACGTCGGCAATCCGGTCGCGCAGGCGGCGGCGCTCGCGGTCCTCGACGTGATCGAGGAGGAGGGGCTGGTCGAGCGCAGCGCCGAGATCGGCGACCGCATCCGCGAGCGGATGCTCGCGTGGCAGGAGCGCCACCCGCAGATCGGCGACGTCCGCGGCCTCGGCGCGATGCTCGCGCTCGAGCTCGTGCAGGAGCCGGCGACGAAGGAGCCGGCCCCGGAGCTCGCGACCCGGATCGCCGAGGAGGCGCTCAGCCGGGGGCTCCTGCTCCTCAAGGCCGGCGTCTACGGCAACTGCATCCGCGTCCTCGTCCCCCTCGTGATCACCGACGCCCAGCTCGACGAGGCGCTCGAGGTCTGGGAAGAGGCGATCGACGCGGCGCTGGCGTGATCGCGAGTCTCCTCGACGTCGTGGACGTCGGGCTAGGATTTCCGGTCCGATATTGACGATCCTCGAACGACCTGCGTAGGCTCCTGCGGCGGCTCGAGGGGAGCCGCCTTTGCTATCCAAGGGGAGAGGTCGCATGAGGAATGCGTGGTACGCGCTGGCGGCAGCAATGCTGTCCGCCGTCGCGATCGCGTCGACCGCCGCCGCGGCGCCGGACCAGCGTGGTTCGGACCGCCCTGCGGGCACGCACTACAAGAGCTACAGCGACAACATTCTCGACGGCCGGGCGCGGAAGCAGTACCAGCTGACGCAGAAGGCCCTGCAGGCGAAGCTCCAGGGCAAGGCGAAGGGCAAGACCTACGAGGTCGAGATCGGCCAGCACGCGCTCCTGCAGCGGAGCGGGACCGACAAGATCTTCGTCGTCCTCGCCCAGTTCGGGAACCTGCGGCACGTCTCGTACCCGGACAGCGGGTCCGACGGGACGCCGCAGCGCTACGACGGGCCGCTGCACAACCAGATCGACCCGCCGAACCGCGCCGTCGACAACTCGACGCTCTGGCAGGCCGACTACAACAGCGCCCACTACGAGAACATGTACTTCAGCCGGATGCGGACGTACTACGAGCGTCAGTCGTCCGGGCGCTACTCGATCGCGGGCGGCGTGCACGGCTGGGTGCAGGTGCCGTTCAACGAGGCGCGGTACGGCCGCGACCTCTGCGGCTCGATCGTCTGCTCGAACGTCTACTTCCTGATCCGTGACGCGATGGCGTACTGGGTCAAGGGGCAGCTCGACGCCGGCAAGACGATGGCGGAGATCCAGGCCTACCTGCGGACGTACGACCAGGAGGACCGGTACGACGTCGACGGCGACGGGAACTTCCGTGAGCCGGACTCGTTCATCGACCACTTCCAGATCGTCCACGCGGGCGGCGACCAGGCAGCCGGCGACCCGCACCAGGGCACGGACGCGATCTGGTCGCACCGATCGAAGGCCGGCTTCGCGGTCGGCCCCGGCGGCAACATCGGCTTCAACGCCGGCTCCGACGCGAACAGCACCTCGACGACCGGCCCGGTCGTCAACCCGAACAATCCGACCGGGATCTGGGTCGGCGACTACACGATCCAGCCGGAGAACGGCGGCCTCGGCGTGTTCGCGCACGAGTACGCGCACGACCTCGGGCTCCCGGATCTCTACGACACCTCCGGCAACACCGGCGGCGCCGAGAACAACACCGCGTTCTGGACGCTCATGTCGTCCGGTGCGAACATCGGCAACGGCGGGCCCGACGGGATCGGCGACGCGCCGACCGACATGGGCGCCTGGGAGAAGTTCCAGCTCGGGTGGCTCGGCTGCGAGACCTGTGACGGGGGCCGGCAGTACGACGTCGTCAACGCCGGCGGCAAGGCCACGTTCCAGCTCAGTCCGTCGGCCAACGGCAAGGCGCCGAAGGGCCAGGAGTCCAAGGCGGTCTTCGTGATGACGCCGGACGTGAAGGTCGACCATCCGGTCGGGCCTCCGGCCGCGAGCGGCGGCTCCTGGTTCTACTGGAGCAAGTCGGGCAACGACCTCGAGAACTCCATGACGCGTGCGACCCCGGGAGCGGGCGGGCAGTCGATCACCGCGATCGGCCGCTGGGACATCGAGCTCGACTGGGACTACGCGTTCATCGAGGCGTCGACCGACGGCGGCACGACGTTCCACCCGGTGATCCTGAACGTCTCGCGTGACCCGGCCACCGACCAGAGCGGCTTCAACGCGGCCGGCGGCGGCATCACGGGCACGACGGGCGGCACCTGGGTCCCGATCAGCGGGACGCTGCCGGCCGGGACGAACGCGATCCGCGTCCGCTACCAGACGGACGGCGCGGTAGCCGGGATGGGCCTCTCGATCGACAACATCGCCATCGGCGGAACGCTCGTCGACGGCGGGTCGGAGACGGAGCCGACCGGTTGGGACGAGAGCGGGTTCGTCCGCATCAACGGCACGTACGTGACCTCGCACGTGAGCGCGTACGTGGCGGAGTACCGGACGCACGACGGCTACGACGCGAGCCTCGCGACCGCGTACAACTTCGGGTTCCTCGACAGCCGACCCGACTGGGTGGAGACGCACCCGTACGACGAGGGGCTGCTGATCAACTACTGGAACTCGTCGTACGAGGACAACAACGTCGGCGAGCATCCGGGCGAGGGCCAGCTCCTCCCCGTCGACGCGCACCCGACGTTCTTCCACTCCTACGACGGGCACCTGCTGCGCAACCGGATCCTGTCGTACGACTCGGCGTTCTCGATCCTGCCGACGACGTCGATCACGGTGCACAAGAACAGCCAGCCGGTGACGATCCCGTCGCAGGCGGCGAACCCGCTGTTCGACGACTCGAAGGCGTACTGGTTCGACAGCGACGGCGACGGGGCCACCGGCTCCCACGTCGGCCGCTACCAGCCGGGCTGGTACAGCGTGAAGGTCCCGAACGCGGGCGTGCAGATCCGCGTGAACGACATGGACGCCGACAAGCTGGTCGTCCAGGTGCGCGGCGCGCGCTAGCCGACGCGTTGCCCGGGCCGGGCGGGACGTGATCCCGCCCGGCCCCGCGCCTCCTCGATTGGACCCCCCCGAGGTCGGGCAGACTTGGCGCGATGGTCGGCGAGACGATTGCGGGTCGGTACGAGCTCGAGGAGCTCGCGGGCACGGGCGGGATGTCGTCCGTGTACCGCGCGCGGGACACGCTGCTGGAGCGGAACGTCGCCCTGAAGCTCCTGCACGACTACCACGGCGCCGACGCCGACTCGATCGAGCGCTTCCGGCGCGAGGCGCGCGCGGTCGCGCAGCTCTCGCACCCGAACATCGTCACCGTCATCGACCGCGGGGAGGACGGGGGGCGGCAGTTCATCGTCTTCGAGTACGTCGCCGGGGAGAACCTGAAGGAGCTCGTCGAGCGGGAGGGCGCACAGCCGGTGCGGCGGGCGCTCGAGCTCGCGATCGAGGTGGGCGAGGGGCTGGCGTGCGCCCACCAGAACGGCGTCGTGCACCGTGACGTCAAGCCGCAGAACGTGCTCCTGAACGGCGAGGGGACGGCGAAGGTGACCGACTTCGGGATCGCCCGCTCGCTCGACGTCGAGCGCGGCTTCACGCAGACGGGGACCGTGCTCGGGACCTCGAACTACATCGCCCCCGAGCAGGCGAGCGGCCGTCCCGTGGACGAGCGCACCGACGTCTACTCGCTCGGCGTCCTGCTGTTCGAGCTGCTCACGGGGCAGGTGCCGTTCCCCGGGGAGAACTTCGTGGCGGTGGCGATGCGGCACGTGCACGAGGACCCGCCGTCCGTGCTCGAGCTGCGCCCGGACGTGCCGCTCCGCGTCGCGGCGCTCGTGGAGCGCGCGCTCCGCAAGGCGCCCGACGACCGGTTCCCGACCATGCGGGCGATGATCGACGAGCTGCGGGCGTGCCTCGCGGAGCTGGCCGCGCCGGACGAGGACCGGACGATGATCGTGCCGGCGCGCGCGGTGCGGGAGTCGCGGCGGCGGCCGGCGCGCAGGGGCGGCGGCCGCCGCCGGCGGGCCTGGTGGCCGGTGCTGCTGCTCGTCCTCGCGCTCGCGGCGGCGGCCGGCGTCGCGGCCTGGGCGCTCGCCGACGGGCGCGGGATCGGCGGCGAGCAGGATGGGGCGGGCGCCTCCGGCGGCGCGCCGGTGCAGGTGACGGCCGTCGCCTCGTACGACCCCGACGGCGACGGACGGGAGCATCCCGAGGCCGTGCCGGCGGCGACCGACGGCGATCCGTCGTCGTACTGGACGACGGAGCGGTACGAGTCGTTCTCGCAGACGAAGCCGGGCGTGGGGCTCGTGCTCGACGTCGGCGACGCGCACCCTGCCCAGCTCGTGGTGCGGTCGTCCACCCCCGGGTTCACGGCCGAGATTCGCTCCGGCGGCTCGGCGGAGGGCCCGTTCGACACGGTGGTCTCGCCCGCGAAGACCGTCGGGGCCCGCACGGTGTTCCCGGTCGGCGACGGCGCCGGGCGCTACCTCGTGCTCTGGATCACGCAGCTCCCCGACGGCGTCGCGCGCGTCGAGGAGATCACCGCGACCGCGGCCCCGTAGGCGGGGGAGCGCCGCCCTCGAGCTCGGCGGCGGCGACGCGCTCGATGAGGGGGAAGAGCTCGCGCTCCTCGCGCCGCACGTGCGCGTCGAGCAGCTCGCCGAGCTCGCGCATCGCGGCGCGCACGTCGGACGCACGCTCGAGCCGCGCCGCGAGCGCATGCAGCCGCAGGTGGTCGAGGAGGACCTCGACGAGCACGGGGCGCGCCTCCTCGGAGTCGACGACGAGCGGGAAGAGGGTCTCCTCCTCCTCGCGGAAGTGCGGCACGGTGGCCGTGGCGAAGAACTCGGCGAAGGCGGCCGCCGCCGGCCCGGGGTCGGCCTCGGGGTCGTCGGCCGCGCGACGCAGGCGACGCGCCTCGACGAGCGCATGGTGGTGGTCGTGCGACAGGGGGACGAGTGCAGGGTGGCGCGTCATCGTCAGTACTCGAGGCTGCGGCGGCGCTCGTGGCGTTCGAGGGCCAGCTCGACGAGGCGGTCGAGGAGCTCGGCGTACGGGATCCCCGACGCCTCGAAGAGGCGGGCGTAGACGCTCGTCGACGTGAAGCCCGGGATCGTGTTGATCTCGTTCACGACGACGCCGCCGTCGGGCGTGGCGAAGAAGTCGACGCGCGCCATCCCCTCGCACTCCGTCGCGACGAACGCCTCCACGGCGATCTCCTGCACCCGCGCCGCGACCTCGTCCGGGATCCGTGCGGGGACGACGATGTCCGACCCCTCCGCCTCGTACTTCGCGTCGTAGTCGTACCACTCGGCGTGCGGGACGATCTCGCCGACGACCGACGCGATGGGCGCGGGGCGCTGGTTTCCGAGCACGCCGCACTCGACCTCCGTCCCCGCGACGAACTCCTCGACGAGCACCTTCTCGTCGTGCCGCCGTGCGAGCTCGACCGCCGGCCCCAGCTCGGACTCGTCGTGCACCTTCGAGATCCCGACCGAGGAGCCGAGGCGCGCGGGCTTCACGAACACCGGGTAGCCGAACGGGTTCTCGACGGGGTCGCCGAGACGGAGCGCCCGGTGGCGGGCGACGGCGATCCCGCGGTCGCGCAGGACCGCCTTGAACAGATCCTTGTCCATGCACAGCGCGGACGCCGCGACGCCGGCGCCGACGTAGGGGACGCCGGCGAGCTCGAGGAGCCCCTGCACCGTGCCGTCCTCGCCGAACGGGCCGTGCAGGACGGGGAGCACGACGTCGACGTCCGTCAGCGCCTGCGCCACCGGCGGGTCGGCGAGCGGCACGGGCAGCCGGTCGCCGCCGCCCGCCTCGAGCGTCGGCGGCTCCGTCCCGGCCGCGAGCGCCCACGAGCCGTCGCGTCCGATCTCGATCGTCACGACCTCGTACCGCGCGGGATCGAGCTCCGCGACCACGGAGCGGGCGGAGGCGAGGGAGATCGCATGCTCGCTGGAGCGGCCGCCCATGAGCACGGCGACGCGGACGCGGCGGGCGTCGGTCACTGGGGCTGCGGCAGCTCGGTCGGCTCGACGTAGCGGCCGACCACGATCGTCACCGTCGCCCCCGGCTCGGCCTGCGCCCCGCCGACGGGGTCCTGCGAGAGGACGACCCCGTCGAGCGACGGGTCGGTCGTGTCCTCCTGCGCCACCTTCGCCTTGAAGCCCGAGTCGCGCAGCGTCGCCACCGCCGTGTCGCGGTCGAGGCTCGTCACGTCGGGCACGGCCGCGGTCGTCGGCCCCTTCGAGACGGTGAGCGTGATCGTCGCGCCCTTCGGCGCCGTCGCGCCGCCCGCGGGCGACTGGTCGATCACGGTTCCCGCCGGCTGGTTCGAGTCGGCGTCCTTCCGCGCGACGGCGAACCCGGCGGACTGCAGCGAGGCCGCCGCCGACTCGTACGGCTGTCCGAGCACGGACGGGACCCCGATCGGCTTCGGCCCGACGGAGACGTTGATGCGGACGGTCGTCCCCTCCTCGACCACGTCGCCGGGCTTCGGGTCCTGCGCGATCACGGTGTTCTCCGGCTTGTCGGAGTTCACCTCGACCACCTTCGGCTTCAGCTTCGCGTCCGTCAGCGCCCCCACCGCGTCGTCGCGCGAGCGCCCGCGCACGTCCGGCACCTCCGTCGTCGGTGGGCCGGTCGAGACGTGGAGGGTGACGACGTCGGTGTCCTTCGAGATCCGCTTGCCGGCCTCCGGGTCCTGGTCGATCACGTAGCCCTGCGGCTGCTCGGTGCTCGGCTCCTTCACGATCTCGTACTGGATCCCGCGCTCGTCGAGCTGCTGCGTCGCGAGCACCTGGCGGATGCCCTCCACGTTCGGGACCGCGATCGGCTTCGTGTCGGCGAGCTGGTCCTGGATCTGCTGGTAGACGACGAAGCCGACGGCCACGGTCGCGATCAGCAGCAGGATGGGCAGGAGCCACGGCCAGATGGGGCGACGGCGCGGCTCCTCCTCGTAGTCGTAGTAGACCGGCGGCTGGGCGCCGTAGCCCCCGTCGGTCCGCTGCACGCGCGTCGGCGCGCCGGAGATCATCGTCGGCATCGCGCTCGGCGCCGCGATCACGGCGGTCGCCGCCTCGGTGGTGCGGCTGCTGACGCCGAGGCCGCGCTGGATGCGCTCGAGGTCGGCGTCCATCTCCTCCGCGCTCGCGTACCGCTCGTCGGGGTCCTTCGCGAGCGCGCGCATGACGACGAGGTCGAGCTCGTGCGGGACGCCTTCCCGCACCTCGGACGGCGGCGGCGGCGTCGTCGAGAGGTGCTTCATCGCGATCTCGACCGGCGAGTCGCCCGTGAACGGCACCGAGCCGGTCAGCAGCTCGTACAGCACGATGCCGAGCGAGTAGAGGTCGGAACGGGCATCGACGGGCTCGCCCCGCGCCTGCTCGGGGGAGAGGTACTGCGCCGTGCCGACGATCGACCCCGCCTCGGTCATCTGGCTCGCGCCGCCGCGCGCGATCCCGAAGTCCGTCACCTTCACGCGCCCGTCGCGGTCGACCACGATGTTGTGGGGCTTGATGTCGCGGTGGACGATTCCGTGACGGTGCGAGTAGGCGAGCGCGGCGAGGATCTGGCGCGTGTACTCGACGACGATCCGCGGCGGCGCGGGCCCCCGGGCGACGATCAGCTCCTTCAGGTTGCGCCCGTCGAGGAGCTCCATCGCGATGTAGTACGTCCCCTCGGCCTCGCCGCGGTCGTAGATCGCGACGACGTTCGGGTGCGAGAGCGAGGCGGCGCTCTGCGCCTCGCGGCGGAAGCGCTCGATGAACTGGTCGTCCCGCGCGTGCCGCTCGTTGAGGATCTTGATCGCGACCCGGCGGCCGAGCACCTCGTCCTCGGCGAGATACACGTCGGCCATGCCGCCGCTCCCGATCCGCTTCAGGATCCGGTAGCGGCCGTCGAAGAGGGTGTCGATCAGGGTGTCGGTCGTCGCCATCCCGTCCCCACAGCGTAGGGATCTCCTAGTTCGACGGCGACCCGAGCAGCGCCTGCAAGACCTGTCGCGCGATCGGAGCCGCCGTTGCCCCGCCCGTGCTCCGCTGCCGCTCGACGAACACGGCGACGGCGACCTTCGGGTCGTCGGCGGGCGCGAAGCAGATGAACGAGACGGTGTTGACCCGTTGCTGGCCGGATTCGGCCGTGCCCGTCTTGCCGGCGACCTCGACCCCGGGGAGCTGCGCGGCCGTCGACGTGCCGGCGCGGACGGCCGCCTTCATCCCCTCCGTCACCGCGTCGGCGGTCGCCTTCGACACGACCTGACGGATCTTCTTCGGCTTCGTCGTCCGGATCGTCGTGCCGTCGGGCGCCACGATCGTGTCGACGACGTGCGGCTCCATCAACGCGCCGTCGTTGCCGATCGTCGCGGCGACCATCGCCATCTGCATCGGCGTCACGAGCAGGCGCTCCTGGCCGAACGCGAACCGCCCCGGGTCGACCTGGCTGTCGTCCTCCGGCTCGAAGAGCGCTCCCCGCTGGTACAGCCCGCTCGGGGCGCGCTCGTTGTCGGGCGTCTCGAGCGGGGGACGCTCGTAGAAGCCGAACCGCTTCGCGTACTCGACGAGCGTGCCGGCGCCGAGCTCCTTGCCGAGGTTGCAGAAGACCGAGTTGATCGAGTTCTGGATCGCCTGCTGGAGGGTGACGGTGCCGTAGCCCGACGGCGTGCCCTGGTCGGAGTAGTTGAAGACGCGCTTCCCGTACTCCTCGCAGTAGCCCGGATCCTGGAAGGTGGAGTCGAGGCGGAAGCGCCCGCTGTCGATCGCGGCCGACGCCGTCACGACCTTGAAGGTGGAGCCGGGCTGGTACAGGCCGTCGGTGGCGCGGACGAGGAGCGGCGCAGCGGGGCGACACTCGGCGCCGGGCGCACGCTGGGCGCGCGCGAAGTCCTTCTCGATCAGGTTCGGGTCGTAGGTCGGCGTCTGCGCGTGGACGAGCACGCGCCCCGTCTTGGGCTCGAGCGCGACGACCGCGCCGCACCGCCTCCCGAGCGCCGCGAGCGCCACCCGCTGCGCGCGGAGGTTGAGCGACAGTCGGAGCGAGTTGCCGTGCACCGTGCCGCCCTTCAGCCGGTCGACCGCCGTGTCGAGCACCGTCGCGAGATTCGCGTTCGAGCCCGTCAGGTAGGCGTTCATCGACCGCTCGAGCCCCGCACGCGACCGCGCCTGCGTCGAGTAGCCGACGACGTGCGCGGTCAGGGGTCCCTGCGGGTACTCGCGGAAGTAGAACGTGCTGCCCTTCACCTTCCGCTGCAGGTTCGTCGCGAGCGGGACGCGGCCGCGCTCGTTGACGATGTCGCCGCGGTCGATCCGGAACTGCGCGACGCGCGCGATCGCGTTGTCCTGGCGGTCCTGCAGCGACGGCGCCGCCCACGCCTGCCAGTACGTCGTCGCGACGATCAGCGAGGCGATGAGGACGACGCCGGCGACGGCGAGGCGCGTGATCTGGCGGTTCACGCGCGGCTCCGGAGCGCGTTCGCCCGGTTCGAGACGAGCAGGAGGCCGGCGAGGAGGACGAAGTTCGCGACCACGCTCGACCCGCCGTACGAGACGAACGGCAGCGTGATCCCCGTCAGCGGCATCAGCCGCACGATCCCGCCGATGATGATGAACGTCTGGACGGCGAAGCCGAACGTGAGGCCGGCGGCGAGGAGCTTCGAGAAGCCGTCGGAGGCGAGCAGCGCCGTCCGGAAGCCGCGCACGATGAAGAGCATGTAGAGCAGCAGCAGCGCGGAGGCGCCGATCAGCCCCAGCTCCTGCGCGATCGCGGCGTAGATGAAGTCGGTGTTCAGCTCGGGGATGAGCTGCGCGCCGCCCGGCGAGGTGAACGTCCCCTGGCCGAGCCCGGCGCCGCCGAAGCCGCCCTTCGCGATCGAGTAGATCGACTGGATCACCTGGTAGCCGCGGCCCTGCGCATCCGCCCACGGGTCGAGCCAGATCGAGACGCGGTCACCGACGCGCGGCACCACCCGGTACGCAGCGGCGGCGCCCGCCACGAACAGCGCGAGGCCGGCGGCGGCGAACAGCGCGCGCGCCGTCGCGACGTAGAGCATCCCCAGGAAGATCCCGAAATAGAGGAGCGCGGAGCCGAGGTCGTTCGTCTGCACGAGCACGGCCATCGCCGCGCCCCAGATCACGAGCAGCGGCCCGAAGTCCTTGATCCGTCCCTCGGCGAGCACCTCGCGCTTCTCCCGCAGGTACCCGGCGAGGAAGACGATCAGGAAGAGCTTCGCGAGCTCGCCCGGCTGGAACTGGAGCGGTCCCAGGGCGACCCACAGCCGTGCGCCGTTGACGCTGCGGCCGATCACCGGGAGCGCCGGGAGGATCAGCAGCACGACGGCCGCGAGGCCGAAGAGGTACTTGTACGACTCGAGGATGCGGTAGTCGCGGCGCAGCGCGAGCAGCGTCCCGGCGAACGCCGCGACGCCGACGACGACCCAGAGCCCCTGCCGGAACGCGTCCGTCGGCTCGAGGCGGTAGATCTCGGTCAGCCCGATCGCCGTGAGGAGCGCCGCGATCGGGAGCAGGTACGGGTCGGCGTACGGCACGGCGAAGCGGGCGACGGCGTGCGCCAGCAGGTAGAGCGCGACGAAGAACGCCGCGTACGAGAGCGACGCCGTCGAGATCTCGGCCTGGCGCGCGATGTACACGCTCGCGAAGCCGGTCCCGGTGAGGATCCCGACGACGACGAGGTTGAGCAGCTCGCGGTTCCGCAGCGACATGCCGACGCTCTAGCGGAGCAGCCCCCAGACGGCGAGCACGGCAATCGCCGCGAGCACGAGGAGCACGAGGAGCGTCGCGAGCACGCGTTTCGCCGTCTCGTCCTGCCGGCTCCGGCGCCTCGGAGCCGCCGCCGCGACCGCCTTGACCTCCTCGACCGAGAACACCTGGGTGTCGACGGCCGGGACCCGGTCGAGCTCGTCGAGCGTGTCCTCCTCGTCCTTCTCGGGCGCCGTCGCCGCCTCCGCCGCCGGCAGGACGGCCGTGTCGTCGGCCGCGGCCGCCCCGTGCTCGGCGATCTCGAAGAAGACGACGGTGATGTTGTCCTCGCCGCCGGCCCGGTTCGCGAGCCGCACGAGCTCGGCCGCGGCGCCGTCGAGGTCGCCGCGCCGCTGCTCGACCGCCGCGAGGATCGCCTCGTCGCCGATCATCGAGGTGAGCCCGTCGGAGCAGAGGAGGAAGACGTCGCCGGGGCGGGCGTCCACCGTGAAGGTGTCGACGTCGACGTCCGGGTCGCTGCCGAGCGCGCGCGTGATCACCGATCGCTGCGGGTGCGCCTCCGCCTCCTCCGGCGAGAGCTTGCCGCTGCGCATCAGCTCCGCGACGAGCGAGTGGTCGTCGGTCAGCTGCTCGACCTCGCCGTCGCGGATCAGGTACGCGCGGGAGTCGCCGACATGGCCGATCGCGACGGTGCCGTTCTCGACCAGCGCGACGGTCATCGTCGTCCCCATCCCGGACGTGGCCGCATGCTCGCCCTGGTGGTGGTAGACCCGCCGGTTGGCCTCCTGGATGATCTCGGCCACGCGCTCCTCGCCGCCGACCGCAGGGTCGTGCTCGGCCAGCGCCTCGACCGCGAGGCGGGACGCGACCTCGCCGGCCTGCGCGCCGCCCATGCCGTCGGCGACGGCGAAGAGCGGCGGGCGGACGACGAACGAGTCCTCGTTGCGGCGGCGCTTGCGGCCGGTGTCGGAGCGGCTGGCGTGGCGTCCGAGCGTCATGCCGCCTCCTCGTACCGCAGCTCGGTCTCCCCGACACGCACCACGTCGCCCGGCGCCAGCCGGTGCGGCGCCTCGATGCGCGTCCCGTTCACGAACGTGCCGTTCGTCGAGCCGTCGTCCTCCACCCAGACGTCGGCGCCGCGCGGCTCGATGCGCGCGTGCTGGGCCGAGGCGTACCCGTCCCCGCGGAGCTCGAGGTCGTTGTCGCCCGAGCGCCCGATCGTGAGCGGCGCCGAGTCGAGCGGGAACCGGTCGCCCGCGCGCAGGACGGGGCTCCGCACGACGACGATCGCACCCGCGCCCGCCCGCCGGCCGAGGCCGAGCGCCGATGCCTGCCCCGGCGCGAGCACGATCGACTCGTTCGCGGCCGACGTGCCGCGGGCGCCGCTCGTCGTCAGCTCGCGGCTCGCGGTGCGGACGATGCGCCAGATGAACAGGTAGAGCAGGACGAGGAACGCGACCTTGAGGATCAGCAGCAGCTCGTCGACGGAGATCGAGTCGGCGAGCGTCATGCCGCGCGCTCCCGGCGGAAGACGAGGTCGGTCGACCCCATCGTCACGCGGTCGCCGTCCTCGAGCTTCGACCGCTTGAGCCGGCGCCCGTTGACCTCGATCCCGTTCGTGGAGTCGAGATCGACGATCCAGTACGACGCGCCCTCCTGCCGCAGCTCTGCGTGGCGCCGCGAGACGTTGGCGTCCTCGAGCTGGATGTCGCACTCGCGCGAGCGCCCGATGAGCACGCGCCGCTTGTCGAGGTCGCGCCGCTGCCCGTTCCACTGGAGGCTGACCCGCTCCTGCTCGACGCCCAGCTCCGCGGCCGACACCGCCTGCGTCGCCTGGGCCGCCTGCTTCGGCTTGTAGATCATCGTGTGGCCCGGCGCCGCCTCGCCGGCGGGCTCGTCGCGCCGGGGGGTCCGGCGCTCCGGCTGCACCATCCTCGTCGCGATGCCGAACTCGCCGACGTCGAGGTCGTCGTCGCTGTGGAACACGACCGTCGGCGACGAGAGCAGCGCGTACCCCTCGCGCCGCGCGTGCTCGGAGAGGTATCCCTGGAGCTCGTCGACGAGCGACGCCTCGTAGTCGCTGAACTGCTCGCGGTCCTCGGGCGAGAGGTAGACCGAGTACTCGTTCGGGACGTACACGCGCGAGACGGAGACGTTCTTGTGGTCGTCCATCTCCTTCTGGAGCTTCCGCGCCAGCTCCACGGGTTGCACGTGCGTGCGGAAGGCGCGTCCGAAGACGCCCTCGAAGAGCGACTCGAGCTTCTGTTCGATCGTTCGGAGCATGGGCGGCGGGGTGTTTCCCCGGCCGTCGATTCTAAGTCGCGCGGCGCACGACGCAGGCGGCCCACGTGGCCCAGGCAGCGACGACCACCGGCGCCGCGGCGGACGCCGGCGCGGCGAGGAGCGTCCCGGCGAGGAGGACGGCGGCCACCGCCGTCACCTGCCAGCGCGTGCGGGCGAAGGGAAGCGCCGCGGCGACGGCCGCGAGGACGAGCCCGGCGAGCAGGAGGTCGGGGTAGGCGCGGGCGGCGTCGACGAGCGCCGTGCCGACCGCGCCGGCGTCGTCGCTGCCGGCGATCCCGAGCCCGAGCGGCGGGGCGCCGGCGCCGAGCGGCAGCGCCTCCCGGGCGTACCCGGCCGCGAGCGCGGCGAGCACGACGGCGGCTGCGGCTGCGAGGGCACGGCGGAGCGGCGAGCGGATCGGCATGGCCGCGAGCGGGAGGAGCCCCAGCAGCCCGAGCGCGCCGAGCACCGGCCCGAGGGCGGGCAGCAGCGCCCAGCGCGGCTCGCGCGCGAACACGGCCAGCCACGCGGCGGCGGCGACCGCGTACGCGAGCGCGAGGCCGAGCGAGAGGTTCCCGAGCGGCAGCACCGGCAGCGCCAGCGCGACCGCGAGCCCGGCGCGCGGCGCGCCCAGGGACAGCAGCCCGGCGAGCGCGCCGAGCGCGGGCGCCCACCCGACGGGGTACAACGGCAGCGCCGACGCGGCGGCCGCCGCCGCGACGCCGGCCAGCCCCGCCGGCAGCAGGCGGTCGCGCACACCGGCCGGAACCGCCAGGCTCAGGCCCGGAGGCGCGGTCACGCGCCCGACCCTCCGGGCCCGCCTCGCCGGGCGCGTGCGCCGCAGCGCCGCGGCGAACGCCTCCGCGGGCGGGCGGCGCCTCGGGTCGACGGCGAGCGCGGCGTCGACGGCGGCGGCGAGCGGCTTCGGCAGGTCGGGCCGGATGCTCCGAAGCGGCGGCGCGCCCTGCTCGATCGCCCGCGCGCTGTCGATCGCCGAGCCCTTCCAGAACGGGTGCGCACCGGCGAGCGCCTCCCAGAGCATGACGCCCACGGCCCACACGTCCGCGGCGGGCGTCGCCGTCGCGCCGCCGAGCCGCTCGGGGGAGATGTACGCGAGCGTGCCGGGGACGTCGCCGACGTTCGTCAGCGTCTCCGCGGCGTCGAACTGCGCGAGGCCGAAGTCGAGGATCTTCACGTCGACCCCGGCACCGTCGCGCAGGAGCACGTTGGCCGGCTTCACGTCCCGGTGGACGATGCCGCGCGCGTGTGCGTGCGCGAGCCCGTCGAGGAGCTGCGCGGCGGTCTCGATCGCGCCGCCGTCGCCGAGGTCGCCGGCGCGCATCGCCTCGCGAACGGTGCGGCCCGGGATGTACTCGTAGGCGATGTAGACGTGGCGGTCGTCGCGGCCGACGCCGTAGCAGCGGAGGCACCGCTCGTGGCGCAGCCGTGCCGCCGCGACGGCCTCGCGCTCGGCCCGCGCGCCCGCCGTTCCCTCGCGCGCGACGATCTTGAGCGCGACGTCGAGGCCGGACGCCTCGTCGCGCGCGAGCCACACCGAACCCGACGCCCCCGTCCCGAGCGGACGGACGGGACGGTACCGTCCGACGACGAGCGCGTCGCGCGCACGAGGGTCGGCTGTTGCGGCGGCCTGGGGCATTCCGGCCCCCTTTGCGACGCTCCGAGCGTTTCCTGCCCCGCCGACCGAACCGTTAGGGTGATCCGGCTTTTCCACGAGGGATGAGCGAACGCGACGACATCGAGTTCGATTTCTTCGACGAGCCGCCGACCCAGGAGGCCGCACCGCGGCGCCGCGGCGCTGAGCGGCCGCCCGGCCGCCCGCCGCGGGCGCCGATGCGTCCGCCGTCGGGCCTGACGCCGCTCCTGCGCCTCGTCGGGCTCGTCGCCTTCGCGATCCTCATCGTCGTCCTGCTCGTCTTCTGGGTGCAGAGCTGCCGCAGCGACAGCAAGCACGACGCCTACCGCGACTACATGAACGAGACCGGCCAGGTGGCGAAGGACTCGGCGCAGGTCGGGCGACAGCTCAACACGGTGCTCACGACGCCCGGGATCCGGCAGGCGCAGCTCCAGACCCGTCTCGACGGCCTCGCACAGCAGCAGGAGCAGGACGTCGCGCGCGCGAGGGAGATCACGCCGCCGGGGCCGCTGCGGGAGCAGCATCGTCAGGCGGTCGCGTCGCTCGAGGAGCGCGTCGTCGGCCTGCGCCGGCTCGCGGACGCCTTCCAGCAGACGGCGACGGCGAAGACCGACCGGGACGAGGCCGGCGAGCTGCTCGCGACCCAGATGCGCCGCTTCCTCGCGAGCGACGTGATGTGGGAGGACCTGTTCCGGATTCCGTCCGTTGCGACGCTGCAGCAGGAGGACATCTCGGGCGTGGCGGTGCCGGAGTCCGTCTTCCTGACGACGCCCGACCTCGCGACGGCACGCGCGATGGCACCGGTCTACGACCGCATCCGCGGCGCGTCGACGGGCGGGACGCCGACCGGGACGCACGGCAACGGGATCGTGCAGACGCGGGCGCTGCCGAGCGGGCAGGTGCTGCGCGAGGACGAGGACAACACGGTCGTCGCAACCGCGGATCTCGCGTTCGAGGTGACGGTCGAGAACTCCGGCGACTCGCAGGAGGTGCGCGTCGTCGTGCGCCTGACGGTCGAGCAGAGCCCGCGTCCGATCGAGAAGCGGGCCACGATCGACATCATCAACGCGGGCGAGCGGAAGACGGTCGTCTTCCGGAATCTCGGCCAGATCGTCCAGTTCGCGCAGAAGACGAACGTCGTCGTCGAGGTCGAGCCCGTGCCCGGCGAGAAGAACACCGGCAACAACAAGGCGACCTATCCGGTGATCTTCACGTTGACGCCGCCGTAGCGCGGAGTCGCCTCTACCCTGTCCGCCATGTCTGCGGACGTGGCCGGATGGATCGCGGTCGCCGCCTGCGCGGTTGCGCTCGTCGCGGCGGTGCTCGCGTTCCTCGCGTGGCGCTCGCTGCGACGCGTGCGCGCCGGTCAGGCGGTCGTGCTCTCGGGCGGCCGGGCCGACCTCGTCGACTTCGCAGTCTCGCTCCAGGGCCGGATCGACGACCTCCACAAGGCGGTGGACGAGGTCGCAGCGGGCCTGGCGCGCGTCGACCGGCGCCTCGACGGCGCCCTGGCGCGCACCTCGATCGTCCGCTACGACGCGTACCAGGGAACCGGTGGCCACCAGTCGGCGTCGCTCGCGCTGCTCGACTCCTCGCGAACGGGCGTCGTTGTGAGCGCGATCCAGGGCCGCGACTACGCGCGCATCTACGTGAAGGAGCTCGACCGCGGGCGCGCCCCCGTCGCCCTGTCGCCGGAGGAGCAGGAGGCCGTCGAGCGCGCGATGGCGGGGTAGGGCGGCCGGTTCCGAACGGGACGGCTGCTACCGTTCGCGCCAGGTTGCAGCAGGTCCTCGTTCTGAACGCCAGCTACGAGCCGCTCAACGTCACGACGGTGCGGCGCGCCCACGTGCTCGTGTTCAAGGGGAAGGCGGAGGTCGTCGAGGAGCTCGACCGACCACTCCACGCGGCCTCGGACACGTTTCCGTGGCCGCACGTGATCCGCCTCGTCACCTACGTCCGGGTGCCCCGCTCCGTCCAGCGCAAGATCTCGCGGCGGGCGCTCTTCGCCCGCGACGGGTGGCGGTGCGTGTACTGCGGGACACGAGCGGGCCGCCTGACCCTCGATCACGTCGTCCCGCGCAGCCGCGGCGGCGAGTCGTCCTGGGAGAACGTCGTCACGAGCTGCGCCGCCTGCAACCACAAGAAGGGGAACCGTCTGCTCGAGGAGACGCAGATGTCGCTCTCCGTCGTCCCGCGCGCGCCGGCGCCGGTGCTGTTCATCCAGATCGCGGCGCCGAGGATTCCGGCCGGCTGGCAGCCGTACCTCGCCGGGCACGGGACGAACACCCGCGGCCGGTCCGCCGCGGCCTAGTGCGCTGGCGCTGCAGCGTCTGCGGCCGGGAGCACGAGGGCCTGCCGCGCGACTGGGCGTTCGAGCAGCCGCGGTACTGGGACGGCCCGCGCACGCCCGACGACCGGCTGAGCGACGACCTCTGCGTCTGGCGCGACGACGACGGCGAGCTCAGCTACTTCATCCGCGGCCTGCTGACGATCCCGGTCGTCGACGACGAGGGCGACCTGCGCTACGGCTTCTGGTCCTCGCTCAGCAAGGCGTCGTTCGACCGCGTCGTGGAGCTGTGGGACGATCCGCGGCGGACGGAGGAGCCGCCGTACTTCGGCTGGCTCGCGAGCGCGGCGCCGGGCTACCCCGACACGCACGGCCTGGCGGTCGACGTCGTCACGGCCGATCTCGAGCTGCGCCCACAGCTCGTCCTCCACGACGCGGACCACCCGCTCGTACGCGAGCAGCGGGAGGGGATCACGCTCGCGCGGGTGCGCGAGATCGCGGAGGCGAACCTCCACTAGCCGGACGCGCGCGGGAGCTCCGGCCGCTGCTCCCACTCGCTCCACGAGCCCGCGTAGAGGCGGCCGTCACGTCCGGCGAGGGAGAGCCGGTGGAGCACGACACAGGCGGTGACGCCCGAGCCGCAGTAGGCGACGAGGTCGCCGCCCGGGAGCGCCGGCGGCGGCTCGGACCAGGGGGCGCTGACCGCGCCCGGGATCCGGCCGGGGACGCGGTCGATCGGGTTCGCCTCGCCGCGGAACCGGGAGGCGACGCGCGTGTCGACGAGGACGAGGCGCGGGTCGTCGAGGCGCGCCGCGAGCTCGTCGAGGGTCGCGGTGTCGTCGTCGCGCGCGCGGGCGACGAAGGCGCGGCGCTCGATCCGCTCCCCGCCGCCGCGCAGCGGCCCGCCCCAGGCGTCGAGGCCGCCGACGAGGACGGCGCACGCGTCGTGGCCGAAGTGGCGGAGCAGCCACCAGAGCCGCTCGGCGCCGGGGGAGCCGTAGGCGATCACGAACGTGCCGGCGTCGACGCCGGCACGACCGGCCGCCGCGGCGAACGCGTCGGCGGCGGGCGGCGGATGTCGGGCCTCGGGTCCCGGCGGCGCGGGGTGGTCGCGCGCGACGTCGGCGCCGGCTGCGAGCGCGTCGGCGTTCGGCACGAAGGACGGGAGCGGCGCGGCGACGCGGGCGAGCCGCGGATCGAGCGCCGCCGCCGCCTCGCCGGCGAGCGAGTCGGAGCC
>JBLNEO010000168.1:0-8724 GCA_050262775.1 Pseudomonadota bacterium
GGCGGGCTCTACGTGATGAACGTCGGCCTCGACGAGATCTTCAACCCGCGGCTGCGGGAGCTCTGACGCGATGAGCCTGCGCACCGAGGACCTCGTCGTCCACTACCGGAGCCTGAGCGGCGACGTGAAGGCACTCGACGGCGTCACCTTCGCGATCGACGACGGGGAGATCATGGGGCTCGCGGGCGAGTCGGGATGCGGGAAGTCGACGCTCGGCAAGAGCCTCGTCCGGCTCGAGAGCCGCATGCGCTACGTCGGGGGACACGTCGAGCTCGACGGCGAGGAGCTGCCGATCTGGGACGACGCGGCGATGAACGACTTCCGCTTCCGGCGCGTCTCGATCGTCCCGCAGTACGCGATGAGCGCGCTCAACCCGACACGGAAGGTCGGCACGATCGCGGCGGACCTCCTGGGCGCGCGCGGCGTCGACGTCGACGCCGTGCTGCCCGAGCTGCGGCGGCGCCTCGACCTCGTCGGCCTCACCGACGCCGTGCTCGGCATGTACCCGATCGAGCTCTCCGGCGGGATGAAGCAGCGGGCGGTGATGGTGCTCTCGACGCTCCTCGACCCCTCGCTCCTCATCGCCGACGAGATCACGTCGGCGCTCGACGTCTCCACGCAGCGCGCCGTCGCCGAGACGCTCGTGGAGTTCCGCGACCGCGGGTTCGTCACGAGCATGGTCGTGATCACGCACGACCTGTCGATCCTGTACCAGATCGCGGACACGATCCTCGTCATGTACGCGGGGAGGCTCGCGGAGAAGGCGTCGGCCGACGCGATCGTGCGCGAGCCCAGGCACCCGTACACGCGACTGCTGATCGCCTCCCTGCCGGAGGTCGGCGTCCGGTTCGCGGAGAAGCGGCTCGCCGGGATCCCCGGCCGGCCGCCCTCCCTGCTCGAGCCGCCGGCCGGCTGCCGGTTCCGGCACCGCTGCCCGCTCGCGCACGCGCGGTGCGCGGCGCAGCCGCCGTTCGTGGAGGTCGCTCCCGGGCACCAGGTGGCCTGCTGGGCGGAGGCCGCATGAGCGAGTGCTGCAGCGTCGACCGCGTCACGAAGGTGTACAAGGTCGGCACCTTCGGCGGGCGCGAGCTCCGCGCCGTGCGCGACGTCAGCTTCGACCTCCACCGCGGCGAGGTCATGTCGCTGATCGGCGAGAGCGGGAGCGGGAAGAGCACGATCGGCCGCATGATCCTGCGGCTCGCGCCGGTGACGGCGGGGACGATCCGGTTCCACGACACGGACGTCGCGACGCTGACGGGCAGGCGCCTGAAGGAGTACTACCGCAGCGTCCAGGGCGTCTTCCAGGACCCGTTCAGCTCCTACAACCCGATCTTCAAGGCGGACCGCGTCTTCACGCTGATCCGCGAGGAGTACTTCCCGGGCGTGCGCGACCCCGAGTGGCACCGGAAGCTCGGCGCCTCTCTCGACGCCGTCGCGCTGAACCCCGACGACGTCCTCGACAAGTACCCGCACCAGCTGAGCGGGGGCCAGCTGCAACGGCTCCTGATCGCGCGGGCGCTCCTCCTCGACATCGAGATCCTCGTCGCCGACGAGGTGATCAGCATGCTCGATGCGTCCACGCGGGTCGACGTCCTCAACCTGCTCGGCGACCTCAAGGAGCGCGGGCTCGGGATCCTGTTCATCACCCACGACCTGTCGCTCGGCAACTACATCAGCGACCGGACCGTGATCCTCCGCCGCGGCGCGGTCGTCGAGATGGGCGCCACCGAGCGCGTCTTCGGGAACCCCCAGCATGCGTACACGAAGGCGCTGCTCGAGTCCGTGCCCCAGCTCCACGAGCGGTGGCCGCAGCGGCAGGAGCGGCGCGAGGAGGTTTCGGGCGAGGAGGACGGCGTGCTCGTCGAGGTGGAGCCGGACCACCTCGTCGCGGTTGCCCGCTCCGAGACGGCGTCGTAGGTTCGACGCCTGGACGAGGTCGCGATCCCCGACGGCATGCTGGCGGCGCGCCGATGACGCGGCTCGCCGACGTCGTCGACGCCTCGCGCGAGGTGGCCGCCACGAGCTCGCGCTCCGCCAAGATCGAGATTCTCGCTGCCCTGCTGCGACGCCTGGAGCCGGACGAGGTGCCGCCCACCATCGGGTTCCTGACCGGGACGCCGCGCCAGGGCCGCGTGGGGATCGGCTACGCCACGCTGCTCGGGCTCGACGAGCGACCCGCCGCCGAGCCCTCGCTCGAGGTCGCCGAGCTCGACCGTGCGATCGCCGAGGTGCAGGGGCTGAGCGGGAGCGGATCCGCCGGGGCGCGCCGCCGGGTGCTCGTCGAGCTCCTCCGCCGCGCGACGGCCGAGGAGGCGGACTTCGTGCGCCGCCTCCTCACGGGCGAGCTGCGCCAGGGCGCCCTCGCGGGCGTGATGGCGGACGCGGTCGCGCGGGCCGCCGCCGTCCCCGCGGAGGCGGTCCGGCGCGCGGTGATGCTCTCGGGCGACCTGCCGCGGACGGCCGAGCTCGCGCTGTCGTCCGGCGAGGAGGCCCTGTGGGCCGTCGGGCTCCAGCTCTTCCGGCCCGTCCTGCCGATGCTCGCGTCGACGGCGGAGACGGTGGCCGAGGCCGTCGGGAGCTTCCCGCTCGCGTCGGTGGAATGGAAGCTCGACGGGATCCGGATCCAGATCCACCGGCGGGACGACGAGGTGCGGATCTACACGCGCAACCTCAACGAGATCACGGATGCGCTGCCCGGCATCGCCGCGGCGGCGCGGCGGCTGTCCGTGCGGGACGCGGTGCTCGACGGGGAGGCGCTGTGGATGGGCGACGACGGCCCCGCCGCGTTCCAGGACACCGTCTCGCGCATCGACGCGGACGCGCCGCCCGAGGGCGTCGTCACCTTCCTCTTCGACGCCCTCCACGTCGACGGCGAGGATCTCCTCGACGAGCCGCTGGCCGGGCGCGCCGCCCGCCTCGCCGCGCTCGCGCCCGACCTCGTCGTGCCGGGCGCGCTGACCGCGGATCCGGCCGAGGCGCAGCGCGTGCTGGACGAGGCCCTCCGTGCCGGGCACGAGGGCGTCGTCGTCAAGGACGCCGCCTCCCCGTACGTCGCCGGCCGCCGCGGCAGGGCGTGGCGCAAGGTGAAGCCGGTCCGCACCTACGACCTGGTCGTCCTCGGCGCGGAGTGGGGGCACGGGCGCCGGCGCGGGTGGCTCTCGAACCTCCATCTCGGCGCGCGCGACCCGACGACGGGCGGGTTCGTGATGGTGGGCAAGACGTTCAAGGGCATGACCGACGAGCTGCTCGCGTGGCAGACGCGTGAGCTGCTCGCCCGCGAGGCCTCCACGGCCGGCATCGCCGTGTACGTCCGGCCCGAGCTGGTGGTGGAGATCGCGCTCGACGGCGTCCAGGCGTCGAGCCGCTACCCCGGCGGCGTCGCGCTCCGCTTCGCGCGCGTGAAGCGGTACCGGCCCGACAAGGACGCGAGCGAGGCGGACACGATCGACGCCCTGCGCGCGCTGCTGCCCGTGCGGCGTTGAGACGTCAATCGACAAAGGTTCGACAACGACGCCACGCGGGGACGTACGATGGCTCCGTGCGCTATCGCCGCGAGATCGAGGTCCCTGGCACGCCCGGGGACGTGTTCCGGTACCTGACGGACTTCGAGCACACCGTCGAGTGGGACCCCGGGATCGAGGAGGCGCGCCGCCTCTTCGACGGCCCGACGGCGGTCGGCAGTCGGTTCGAGGTGATCGCCCGGTTTCGCGGCAACCGGCAGCGCTTCGAGTACGTCGTGACCGAGCTCGACGACGAGGGGCGGCGAATCGCGCTGTCCGGGGAGGGTGCGAAGGCGGTCTCCGACGACAGGATCACCGTCGACGGCGTCGAGGGGCGGACGCGCGTGACGTACGAAGCGGACCTACGCCTGAAGGGCCTGTACCGGATCGCCGAGCCGTTCCTCGGCGCCACGTTCACGCGGATGGGCGACGAGGCGCTCGAGGGGCTGCAGGCGCGGCTCGGCCGCGCGCTCCCGACCGCCCGCGCGTGAGCGGGGTGGTCCGGCTCGCGACCGGCGCCGCGATGCGCGTCACGGGGCCGCCGGACGCCGACGCTGCCGTCGTCTGCGTCAACGGCGGACAGCGCGCACTCGTCGAGGGGACGTGGAGCGCCTCGCTCGAGTGGCTCGTCCGCCGGCTCGCGCCACGGTTCCCGCGGCTCGCGTTCGCCGAGGTCCGGTACCGCGTCAAGTCGTGGCAGCGGCTCGACCTCTGCGTCGAGGACGCCCGCGCCGCCGTCCTCGCCGCCGGCGCGCCCCGTACGCTCCTGCTCGGCTTCTCGATGGGCGGGGCCGTCGCGATCTCGTCCGCCGACGAGCGGTCCGTCGAGCGCGTGGTCGGGCTGGCGCCGTGGATCCCGGACCGCCTCGCGCTCGAGCCGCTCCGCGGTCGCCGCCTCGACGTGCTCCACGGGTCGCTCGACCGCTGGCTGCCGGGCATTCCCGGCGTCTCGCCGGCGAGCTCGCGGCGCGGATGGGAGCGCGCACAGGCGCTGGGGGTCGCCGGGAGCTACGAGCTGATCGCCGGCGCGTTGCACGCGATCGCGCTGCGGATGCCGGCGGGAGGGCCGGTGCCGCTGCCGCGCGCGCACGCCTGGGCGCGCCGTGTCGAGGCGCAGCTCGCGACGTTCTAGAGCCGGCGACGCTCGAGCTGCACCGCGTCCGGCACCCGCACGTCCCGCGCGAGCCCGAGCCCGCCCGGGACGGGGCCCGGCACGACCGGTTCCACGCCTGCCGATCGCGCTTCGGACAAGGATTGGACAAAAACTTGACAAGCGCGGTTCCTCCCGGTACGCTGTCAAAGCTTCGTCCAGGTTTTGTACAAGGAGGTTCGCGAATGGAGAAGGCCGCCGTGCTCGTGTCGCCCGCCCGCCGAGAGAGCGTCGCGCGCACGCTCATCCTGCTCGGCGCGTTCGTGTCGTTCGCGCTGTCGGTGATCCTGTGGTTCGGCGGCAACGAGCAGCAGGGGATCTTCGTCGGGCTCTGGGTGCCCTCGATCCTCTCGCTCGGCGGGATCGTGCTCCGGAACGGGGACCGGTGAGCACGCTCGGCCTCCTCGCGATGGGGGTGCTCGTCACGCTCGTCGTGGGCTCGGGGCTTGCGCTGCTCGTCGTCGGGGCGATCCTCGACGGCCGGGACGAGGCGCAACGGAAGGACGCGGAGGCGGAGCACGCGCTCGCCTCCGCACCGGGGAACGGGGCAGGCCCCCGCTCCACGGTCATCGCAATCGACGTGCGCGCTGCAGACCGCAGCCGCCCGAACAGGAGAGACACATGAGACGCTCACGCTTCTTCCTCGCGCTCGTCGCCCTCGCGGCGCTCGCGATCGCAGCCGTCGGCTCGTCCGCCTCGGCACGCCCCGCGGCCCCCGGCGGAAACATCGTCGAGACGGCGGTCGCGGCCGGACAGTTCTCGACGCTCGCCTCGCTGCTCCAGCAGACCGGCCTCGCCGACACGCTCGCGACGGGCGGGCCCTTCACCGTCTTCGCCCCGACCGACGCGGCCTTCGCGAAGGTCCCGAAGGCGACCCTCGACGCGCTGGCGGCCGACCCGGCGAAGCTCCGGTCGGTGCTCCTCTACCACGTGGTCTCCGGGGCGGTGCCCGCCTCCGAGGTCGTGAAGCTGAGCGGGGCGAAGACGCTCAACGGCGCCAGCGTCGCGATCAAGGTGGTCGACGGCTCCGTGAAGGTCGACGGCGCGACGGTGACGGCGACCGACGTGATGGCCTCGAACGGGATCATCCACGTCGTCGACAGCGTCCTGATCCCGAAGGCGGCACCGGCGGCGAAGCCGAAGAACATCGTGCAGACCGCGGCGGCCGCCGGCTCGTTCAAGACGCTGACGTCGCTCCTGCAGAAGGCGGGGCTCGCGTCCACCCTCCGCAGCGCCGGACCGTTCACGGTCTTCGCGCCGACGGACGCGGCGTTCGCGAAGGTGCCGAAGGCGACCCTCGCCGCGCTCGCGAAGGACAAGGCGAAGCTCCGCTCCGTCCTGCTCTTCCACGTCGTGAAGGGCAAGGTGACGTCGAGCCGCGTCGTCAAGCTGCGCTCGGCGAAGACGCTGAACGGCCAGTCGGTCGCGATTCGCGTCCGCGGCGGGAAGGTGACGGTCGGCGGCGCCCGCGTCACGGCCGCCGACGTGGCCGCCTCGAACGGCGTCATCCACGTCATCGACCGGGTGCTGATCCCGCGCTAGCCACACGGCCCTCCCGGTGTCCGCGGATTCCCGCGGACACCGGGAGCCGTCGCGTGTCCGGCGGCGTCGGTAGTACCCCGTAGCGAGGCTCGGCGGGGCTTCGGATGGTCGCGCACCGGCCCGCCGGGACACTTCAGGCGCAGAGTCGGACGGATGCGACGAGCCGAAGGAGGTCGGTGGTGGACGACGCTGCGCCGACGACCCTCGCCTGTCACGCGGGGCGCGACGATCTCGCGCGGATCGGCGTCCACGCCCCGCCGCTCGACCTCTCGAGCACCTACCCGATCCACGGCCTGCCCACGGCGGAGGCCGCGTTCGCCGCGTTCGGGCGCGGCGAGGACGTCGAGGGCGAGCCGATCTACGGCCGCCTCCACAACCAGACGGTCGCGCGGTTCGAGCACGCGCTCGCCGCGCTCGAGGGGACGGAGTCCGCGGTCGCCTTCGCCTCCGGCATGGCCGCCATGACCGCGTGCCTCCTCGCCGCCCGTGAGGACGGCACGCGCGTCGTCGCGATCCGCCCCCTCTACGGCGGGACGGACGGGCTGCTGAGCTCGGGCCTCCTGGGGCTCGACGTCGTCTGGGCCGAGCCGGAGACGGTCGGCGAGGCCGTCGGCCCCGGGACGGCGCTCGTCCTCTTCGAGACGCCTCAGAACCCGACGCTCGGCCTCGTCGACATCGGCGCGGTCGTCGCGGCGTCGGCGCCGGTCCCGGTGCTCGTCGACAACACCTTCGCGACGCCGGTGCTCCAGAACCCGGCGGCGCACGGGGCCACGCTCGTCCTCCACAGCGCCACCAAGTACCTCGGCGGCCACGGCGACGCCGTCGGCGGCGTCGTCGCGACGACGGAGACGTGGGCGCGCCGCCTGCGCCGGGTGCGGATCCTGACCGGCGGCCTGCTGCACCCCCTCGGCGCCTACCTCCTCCACCGCGGGCTGCCGACGCTCCCGTTCCGCGTCGAGGCCGCGCAGGAACGCGCTGCGGCGCTCGCGGAGCGCCTCGCCGCGCACCCCCGCGTGGCCGGCGTCCACTACCCGGGCGCGCCCGGCGGCGACCCGGCGCACCTCCTCGGCCGCCAGCTGCGCGGGCCCGGCGCGATGCTGGCGTTCGAGGTCGAGGGAGGTCACGACGCCGCAGCGGCCCTGCTGCGCTCGGTGCGGCTGATCACGCCGGCCGTCAGCCTTGGCACGACGGACACGCTCATCGAGCACCCGGCCGGCCTCACGCACGCGCTCGTCGACGCGGAGGCGCGCCGTGCCGCGGGCGTCACGCCGGGCCTGCTCCGGCTATCCGTCGGGCTCGAGGACGTCGAGGATCTGTGGGCAGACCTCGCGTGCGCGCTCGACGCCTCCCGCCGCGCCCGTCCCCGGACGCGGGTGCTGCGGCGGCCGCGCCCGCGGTGGACGACGAGGGCTCACCGGTGATCGACGTCGCGACCGAGGGGCGGCAGTCCGCGATCCGTGAGGCGCTCGAGCTCCCGCCCGACCGGCTCTCCCGGCGTCTCGACCCGGCGACGCTGCCGTTCGAGACGACGGCGGAGGTCGAGCCGCTCGTGGGGACGGTCGGGCAGCCCCGGGCCGTCGCCGCCCTGGAGTTCGGCCTCCGCGCCTCGTCGCACGGCTTCAACGTCTTCGTCGCGGGCACGCCCGGCTCGGGGCGCTTCACCACCGCGTTCGACCACGTGCAGCAGATCGCGGCCGCGCTCCCCGCACCCGACGACTGGGTGTACGTCCACAACTTCGCGGCGCCCGATCGTCCCCGCGCGCTCCGGCTCCCGGCGGGACGCGGGACGGGCCTGGCGGAGGACATGGGCGAGTTCGTCCGGGCCGCCCGCCGCGAGATCGCGCGCGCGTTCGAGAGCGAGGAGTACGCGCGCCGTCACCACGAGCTCGTCGCGGCGGTCAACGAGCGGCGCGGCGCGCTCGTGCAGAACCTCGTCGACTATGCCCGCGCGCGTGAGTACGCGATCACCGTCACCGCCGCGGGCGTCGTCTCGTCGCCGCTCGTCGAGGGGAAGCAGATCACGCGGGACGAGTTCGACGCGCTCCCCGAGGCCCGGCGCAGCGAGATCGAGCGCCACGGCGAGGAGATCACGGAGCGCACGAGCGCGTACGTACGGCAGGTCCACGAGCTCGAGAAGGAGGCCGCCGAGCGGCTGCGCGCGCTCGACCGCGACGTCGCGCTCTTCGCCACCGGGCCGCTCCTCCGCGACCTTCACGAGCGCTACACCGACCTCGCCGACGTCGTCGAGCACCTCGAGGCGGTGGAGGCCGACGTCGTCGCGCACCTCGACGACTTCCGCGAGGGCGACGAGACCGCGGGCGTGCTCCCGTTTCCGCTCGGCGCGGCCCGCGCCCCCGACCTCTCGCGCTACGACGTCAACGTCGTCGTCGACAACGCCGCGGTCGAGGGCGCGCCCGTCGTCGTGGAGCGGAATCCGACGTACTACAACCTCGCCGGCCGCGTGGAGTACCGGGCGTCGTTCGGGACGATGGTGACCGACTTCCGCGAGATCAAGGGCGGTGCCCTCCACCG
>JBLNEO010000169.1:0-11987 GCA_050262775.1 Pseudomonadota bacterium
TGCGCGGGGAGCGCCGCGGCCATCGTGCGCCACCGGTCGGCAACGTGCTCGAGCTCGCCGTACCGGTCGAGCTGGTCGCGGAACAGGTTCCCGAGCGCGACGGCGCGCGGCCGCACGCGACGCGCGACCTCGGGCAGCGCGGCCTCGTCGACCTCCAGGAGGCCGAGCTCGGCGCCCCGGGCGACGAGGAGGGTGGAGGCGACGCCGGAGACGAGGTTCGCGCCGGAGCCGTTGTGCGCGAGGCGGACACGGCCGCGCAGGATCTCCGCGACCATCGTCGTCGTCGTCGTCTTGCCGTTCGTGGCGGAGACGAGCGCGGCGCCCTGCGGCAGGCGCGCCGCCAGCCGGTCGATCGCCGTCGGGTCCAGCTTCCAGAGCAGCTTCCCGGGCAGCGTCGTGCCGCCGCCGCGCCCGGCGAGGCGCGACAGCGACCCCGCGGCGCGCGCGGCCGCGACCTCGAGCGAGAGCGGCACCGGGACGCGCACGCGCCCGAGCCTAGCGGCGTCACCCGTCCGGGGGAATCGCCGTCGTCCGAACGTGCGTCCCGCATTCGGGGGATGCCGAGCCCCGCGCGCGGCCTCTACGGTCGGCCGAGCGGCGTCTCCGCCGTGACCTGCGGCCCCGCATGGAGGAGAGGATCGACAGGCGTGAAGCACGCGTCCTCCGAGAGCGACACGTCAAGCGCGACCGGACGCGTGCCGATGAGGGCCGTGTCGGCATGACCGCGATTCCGGGCGACCTCCAGCCCGTCGAGGGGACGCAGCCGCTCGACGCGCCTCCCAAGAGCCCGCTCTCGGGCCGTGCGACCGCGTACCTGCTGTCGGTGATCGTGCTCACGATCGCGGCGACGAGCCCCTTCGTCGCGAGCCTCCTGCGCGGCGATCCCGTCCACGGGTGGGGGACGTTCGCGATCCTCGGGACGGCGGCCGCCGTCTCGCACGTCTTCACCGTGCGGTTCCAGTCGAAGCTGCTCTCGTTCCACACGTCGATCGTGTTCCTGCTCGCGGCCGCGCTGCTGCTGCCGCCCGAGCTCGTCGTGCTGATCGGGATCGTCCAGAACATCCCGGAGTGGCTGAAGGAGCGCTACACGTGGTTCGTCCAGAGCTTCAACATCTGCAACTTCACGCTGAACACCGTCGGCGCGTGGGCCGCGAACCACCTCATCGTCACCTCGACGCTGATCCCGAACGACGACGCGCGCATGGCGCTCGGCGCCGGGGCTGCCTGCGTCGTCTTCGTGTTCTCGAACCACTTCCTGCTGGGGTCGATGCTCCGCATCGGACGCGGCTTCACCTTCCGCGAGACGCAGCTCTTCGGTCTCGAGAGCCTGTCGACCGACCTCGTCCTGACGAGCCTCGGCGTCGCGCTCGCGACGTTCTGGCAGCTGAACCCGTGGCTGATCCCCGTCGCGCTCTCCCCGCTGCTCGTCCTGCACCGGTCGCTGAGCGTGCCGCAGCTCCAGGCGGAGGCGCGGGTCGACCCGAAGACCGGCCTCTTCAACGCGAGGTACTTCGCGACCGCGCTCAACGAGGAGCTCGGCCGGGCGGCGCGGTTCAACCGGCCGATGTCGCTGATCATGGCCGACCTCGACCTGCTGCGGGACATCAACAACACCTACGGGCACCTCGCCGGGGACGCGGTGCTGAACGGGATCGCGGACGTCTTTCGCGCCCAGCTGCGCCACTACGACGTCCCGGCGCGGTTCGGGGGCGAGGAGTTCTCGATCCTCCTGCCCGAGACGCCGCCCGAGCAGGCGCTCGAGATCGCGGAGCGGATCCGGCGCGCGGTGGCCGAGCGCGCCTACGAGGTCGAGACCGCGTCCGAGCCGATCCACGCCACCGTGTCGATCGGCGTCGCGGCGTTCCCGAAGGACGCGATGGACGCGAACGAGCTCCTGCACCAGGCCGACCTCGCCGTGTACCGCGCGAAGCTCCAGGGGCGGAACCGCGTGCTCGGCGCGTCGTCCGAGCCGCTGCTGATGCCGGCCGAGCGCCAGTCGCGCCTCATGGCGGTGCCGGACGAGGGCGAGCATCGCGAGCCGCTGCCGCCCGTGGCCGATTCGAGGCCGGCCGGGGACCGCCGCCATCCGCGGCCGCACGCGCTCCACGGGCCGCGCTTCCTGTCGCTCTCGACGCGGCTCTCGCTGCTCGTCGCGACCGTCTCGGTGCTCGGAGTGGTCGCCGGCATCGCGGGCTTCTGGCTCGGCACGAGCACCGACTGGATCGGCCTCGTCGCCGTCGTCGCGCTCGTCGGCGTGGGGCAGGCGCTGGCGCTGGAGGTGATGGACCAGGGAACGCTGTCCGTGGCCGCCGTCGGCGCGCTCGCAGGCGCCGCGCTGTTCGGGCCACGCGCGGCCCTCGCGCTCGCGGTGACGACCGTGGCGGTGGAGTGGAGCGCACGCCGCCCGCCCGTGCACAACGTGCTCTTCAACGTCGGCAACCTCTCGTTCGCGTCGCTCGCCGCCGCGGGCGTCTTCGCGCTCGGCGCCGACCACAAGCTCCTGACCGCCGCCGCCGGCCTCGCCGCCGGTGCGGCCTACTTCGCGGTCAACATGGGGCTGCTCTCCCTCGCGCTCGCCCTGGAGGGCCACGAGCGCTGGTGGCGCGTCTTCCGGGAGCGGTTCGCGTGGCTCCTGCCGCACTACGTCGCGTACGGCTTCATCGGCGGCGTGATCGCGATCGGGTACGGCTCGGTGCAGCTGTACGCGCTCGCCGTGTTCGCGTTGCCGCTGCTCCTGATGCGGAAGACGCAGGAGGCGTACCTCGCGCACACGCAGCGGTCGGCGCAGAAGCTGCGCGAGGCCGCGGAGACGATCCAGACGCAGAACGTCTCGCTCGAGCAGGCGAACCGACTCCTGAAGGAGCGTTCGACCGCGGCGATGGAGTCGCTGTCGGCGACCGTCGACGCACGCGACTCGTACACGGCGGGCCACTCGCGCCGCGTCCAGCAGCTGGCCCTGGCGATCGGCCGCGAGCTGGGGCTCTCGCAGGCAGAGCTCGAGGTCCTCGGCCACGCCGCGCTCTTCCACGACATCGGCAAGCTCGCGATTCCGGACTCGATCCTGCTGAAGCCGGCGTCGCTGACGGCGGACGAATGGGCGTTGATGCAGCGCCACGCCGAGGAGGGCGCGCGGATCATCGACCGCCTCGGCTTCCTGGGGGACGCCGTGCCGTCGATCCGGCACCACCACGAGCGCTGGGACGGAACCGGCTACCCGGAGCGGCTGAAGGGCGAGGAGATCCCGCTCGGCGCGCGGATCATCCACGTCGCGGACGCGCTCGACTCGATGCTGACCACGCGGATCTACCGCGCGGCGCGGCCGGCCGCCGAGGCGGTCGGCGAGCTGCAGCGGTCGGCCGGCACGCAGTTCTGCCCGCGGACGGTCGCGGCCCTCGAGCGCATCCTGCCGGTCGAGAGCCTCGACGACGGCGCGCGCGGGGAGCTGCTCGACGCGGTAGGGGAGAAGCTCGCGAGCTAGCGGGTGGCGGCCGCGTCCGATCGGGCGAGGTTGCGGAATCTCCAGCGCGTTCTATGCTTCTTGCATGGGGCGCCCACGGCAGCCTCGCGTGAGCGTCGACGAGGCGGCGCTCGCTGCGTTCCGGGCCGGCCTCCGGCGCCGCTACTCCGACGAGGAGATCCTCGACGAGCTCCGCGGTTCCGCCGGGCGCATCGGCCGGTCGCCGACGATCCGGGAGTTCGCGGCGGACGACGCGACGACGATCCACCCGCAGACGGTGATCGAGCGCTTCGGGTCGTGGAACGCCGCGAAGCGCCGCGCGGGGCTCGTGCCGCGGCGCGGCCTCTCGCGCGACGAGCTCGTCGGCCTGCTCCGCGACCTCGGCGACGAGCTCGGGCGGCCGCCGACGGCGCGTGACCTCGACGAGCACCGCGACCGGATGCCGTCGAAGTCGCTCTACTGGCACACGTTCGGGTCGCTGACGGAGGCGCTGCGCGAGGCCGGGTTCGACGTGCCGGTGGGGGAGGAGCGGCTCGAGCGGGCCGTCGAGCAGGGCGTCGAGCTCGCGCGCACGCTCGGACGCCTCCCGAAGTTCGCCGACTGGGCCGAGGCGCGCAAGGCCGACGAGGCGCTGATGACGGAGTGGCAGGTGTACCGGATGTTCGACGCGCGCCGCGGGGCCTGGTCTGCGTTCCAGTTCCTCGTGCGGGAGGCGCTGCTCGAGCGCGGGGCGGACGTGCGCCCCGACGGCTCGGTCGCCTGAGCGGCTAGGCCGTCGCCGCGATCGCCGCGAGGCGCGCGAGGCAGGAGCGGCCCTCCTCCGCCGAGCGAACGGCGGGGAGCGGCTCCTCCACGTGCGTGCGGTCGGGCGAGAAGCGCTCCGTCCACGCAATCCGGCCGTTCTGGAGCGCGATCAGCGTCCCCTCGTCGACCTCGCGCTTCGTCAGCGTCATCCGGAGCGTGTCCTCGACGACCTCGAGTGCGTCGCGGGTGGAGGCGAAGAACGTCTCGTGGCGCGTGCGGCCCGTCCACAGCGGGCGGCCGACGGCGCGCGCGACGAAGACGACGCTCGGGACCCGCTCGTCCATCCAACCCGTCGCCATCGACCCGACGAAACGCTCGAAGACGGAGGCGCGGTTTCCCGACTGCTCCGCAAACGCGAAGATGACCTCGGAATCGACGGTCATCTCCGGGTGCTGGCGCTCGAGCCCTTCCGCCGCGAGGAGCTCGTCGTCGTTGGCGATGACCCCGTTGTGGATCCCGACGACCGACCCGTGCCGGATCGGGTGGTTGTTCGCGGCGATCGACGGATGGCCCTTCGTGTAGTCGCGGACGTGGATCAGCGCCTGCGTCGCGGCGGCCGGGACGTGCAGCTCGTCGAGAAGTGCGCTCGCGCCCGAGCGCTGCTTGCGGACCTGCACCTCGGCGCCGCCGTCGCGCCACGCGTACCCGACGGCGTCGGCGCCGCGCTCCGCGATCCCTGCGAGGAGCGCCTGCGCCGCGAGCGTCCGGTCGACCCGGCTCTCGTCACTCAGGCTGTATCCGGCGATGCCGCACATACCGCGATCGTAGGGACCTCTTCGGCTGGCGTTTTCTCAAACACGACACCCGTCCGGGTGGCGTTCTTCCGAGTGTGACCGGACCTGTTGCGTCGATGTTGGGCCCGCGTGCGAATCCTCACGAAATCTTTGCAAACCGGGGTCGATCTCCTTCCCCGAACCCGTGCTCAAGCCATGCGCTGCGGGCGCCGATACACGCTCCACATGGAAGGGCAACCCCTCCTCGACCCGGGCTTCGACGAGCCGGCGCCGCCCGAACCGCACCTGGAGCTGCTGCCGGCGCCCGCCGAGGAGGCCGAGGCGCAGGAGGAGGCCCCGGCGGAGAACGCCGCCGAGGCCGACGAGGAGCTCGAGCTCGACCTCGAGGTCGCGACGCCCCCGGAGCTCGCGGACCCGCTCAAGCTCTACGTTCGCCAGATCGGCGACGGACGGCTGCTGACGGCAGCGGAGGAGCGCGAGCTCGCGCGCCGCAAGGACCTCGGCGACGAGGCGGCGAAGCGGAAGCTGATCGAGTCGAACCTCCGGCTCGTGATGTCGATCACGCGGAACTACACGAAGGCGGGCGTCCCGCTGCTCGACCTGATCCAGGAGGGGAACCTCGGCCTCATCCGCGCGGTGGAGAAGTTCGACTACCGCATGGGCTTCAAGCTCTCGACCTATGCCACGTGGTGGATCCGGCAGTCCGTCACGCGGGCGCTCGCCGACCAGGGCCGCACGATCCGGCTGCCCGTCCACGTCGCCGAGCAGGCCCGGCGCGTGATGCGCTCGCGCCGCGTGCTGGCGCAGAAGCTGAACCGCGATCCGACGGTGGAGGAGCTCGCGAAGGAGAGCGGGTTCCCGGAGAAGCGCGTGCAGGAGCTCCTCGACCTCGTCGAGGATCCGGTCTCGCTCGAGACGCCCGTCGGCGACGGCGAGAGCATGTACGGCGACCTCATCGAGGACACGCAGGCGGAGAAGCCCGACGAGACGACGGCCACGAACCTGCGCACGACGGAGCTCGCCGCGGCGCTCGAGCGGCTCAACCCGCGCATGCGCCACGTGCTCGCGCTGCGGTTCGGGCTCGACGGCGAGAAGCCGAGGACGCTCGAGGAGGTCGGCAACGGGCTCGGGATCACCCGCGAGCGGGTGCGCCAGCTCGAGGCCCGCGCGCTCCGCGAGCTGCGGAGCGTGGCGCCGGACCTCGAGCTGTACCTGCGCAGCTAGGCGCCCCCGCTACGCTGGGACCGATGGCGTTCGTCGACGTCCACAGTCACGTCGTGCCGTCGGGTGACGACGGCGCGGGCACCGTGCGCGAGGCGCTCGAGCTGTGTTTCTCGGCGGCCGAGCACGGCACGGGGGTGCTGTTCGCGACCCCGCACGTCTGGCCGCAGCTGCCGCTGACGATCCCCCGCGAGGGAGAGGTGCGGCGCGCCTTCGACCGCGTCCGCCGCGAGCGCGAACTTCCGCTCGAGCTCCGCCTGGGCTGGGAGCTGACGCCGCACCGCGCGCTCCTCGACGAGGACCTGCGGCGCTACGAGCTCGACGGCACGGGCGCCGTGCTGATGGAGGTGCCGTTCTCGGGCCCGGCGGCGATCCTGATCCGCCTCGCCGAGCATGCGGAGGCCGTCGGCCTCCGTCCGCTGATCGCGCATCCCGAGCGGACGCAGGCCGTCCAGGAGCGCCCGGCGCTCGCCGAGGAGCTCGCGGAGCGCGGCTGGCTGCTCCAGGTCAACGCGTCGTCCCTGACCGGGGACCACGGGCCCGACGCCCACGAGCTCGGCTGGCGTCTGGTGGAGCGTGGGGTGGCCTCGCTCGTCGCCTCCGACGGCCATCGACCGACGCGCCCGCCGCACCTCGACGCCGCCTACGCGGGCGCGATCAGGAAGGTGGGGGAGGAGCGTGCGCGCGCGCTGTTCTGCGGCGCGGCGCTCGGCTTCAGCGAGCGAGCTCCATCTCTCGCAGACCGGCCAGCCGCCTGAGCGACTGCACCTCGATCTGCCGCACGCGCTCGCGCGTGAGGCCGAGCACCCTGCCGATCTCCTCGAGCGTCCTGGGCTCCTCGTCGGCGAGGCCGTAGCGGAGGACGAGCACCTGGCGGTCGCGGGGAGGGAGGGCCGTCAACGCCTCCTTCAGCACCTGCGAACGGATCACGACCTCGACCTCCTCGTCGGGCAAGGGCCCGTCGCCGGCCACGAAGTCGCCGAACACGGCGTCGTCCCCGTCGCCGACCGGCTGGTCGAGGCTCGTGGACGCCCGCGCCGCCGCTCTCACCTCCTTCGCCTGCTGGACGGGGAGGTTCGCCTCCTCGGCGATCTCCTCGAGCGTCGGCTCGCGGCCGAGGGTCGCCCAGAGCGTCCGTTCGGCACGGTTCATCTTCTGGAGGCGCTCGACGATGTGCACCGGCATGCGGATCGTGCGCGCCTTGTCGGCGAGGGCACGCGCGACGGCCTGCCGGATCCACCAGGTCGCGTAGGTCGAGAACTTGAACCCGCGGCGCCAGTCGAACTTCTCGACGGCGCGGATCAGCCCCAGCGTGCCCTCCTGGATCAGGTCGAGGAAGGGCAGGCCCTGGTTGCGGTAGTTCTTCGCGATCGAGACGACGAGGCGGAGGTTCGCCTGGATCATCCGCTGCTTCGCCTCGGCGTCGCCGCGCTCGATCGCCTTGGCGAGCTCGACCTCCTGCGCGGCCGTGAGCAGCTGGTGCCGCCCGGCCTCGCGGAGGAACAGCTGGAGCGCGTCGGTCGTGACCTCCTGCGCGGCGACCGGAGCCGGCGGGGGCGGCGGGGCATCGTCCGGGTCGGCCTCCTCGACGAGGTCGATCCCGCGCGCCTCGAGCTCGACCTTCAGCACCTCGAGCTCGAGCGGATCGAGCTCGTAGGGCTCGACGAGCTCGAGCAGCTGGAGCACGCGCACGGTGCCCGTCGCCTCGGCGCCGTCGACGAGCGCCTGCAGCTCCTCCAGCTCGAGGAGGCGCTCGACGACGTCACGGTCGGCCATGGTCAGCACTATCCCGCCGCGCCGCGGGAGCCAAACCCGACCTGGGGAGCCGGAGGCCGCCGTCCGTCATCTGTGCCGACTTGACATAACGTCGGTTCTCGTGCATTCGGCCCGCCGCCGCCAAGACGCTAGGACGCGAGCCTGAGGGACTGCGGGTCGAAGCAGACGAGATCCATCGAGCGGGCTGTCGAAACGGCGTGCGACCACGCCTCGTCGAACGTTGCGCTCCTGACCATGCCGAAGTACATGAACGGGCCGATCGCGTTCGAGATCAGCGGCGCGTCGGCCCACGGGTTGTCGTCCATCGCGTCGTCGTCGAGCTCCGTGAAGTCCGGAAAGCGCGCAAGCAGCGCGTCGACGTACGCCGTGATCCGCGCGGTCGGCGGCGTCGTGTCGTCACGCGCCACATACCGGTCGTACAGCGCTTCGAAGGTGGCGGCCGCCTCCTTGTCAGACGCTGGTTGAGGGCCTTCCCACACGGCGAGATCGATGCTCACGCGCCGGACTCTAGTCTCGGCCATTCCCGAAGGGGCCACGCGTCAGGGCCGACGGCGCTCGCGGTGACGCCCTCCGCTGATCAGCGGCGCGACACGGGCAGAAGCCGTCGCCAGTCGAGCCCCAAGGGACCGGCGATGTCGGCAAGCCCGTCGAGACTGAATTCGGCAAAGGCGGCGGGGTCGGCCACGGCATCCTCGAGCTCCCAGCCGACGTCGTTCTCGAACTGCTCGAGCGGAGTCTGGCCGAGATGCGCGCGAATGGCGGCAGCCAGCTCGGCGAACGTCACGACTCTGTCGTCGGCTCCGAACAGGCGACGGAGGTCAAGCTCAATGAGGTCGGCGAGCGTGACCACGTCGCGGAAGGAGACGACGCTGGTGATCTCGTCGTCGTACCACTCGATGTCGAGGTACGACTCGTAGGAGACCTCGAGCGCAGCCGCGAGCTCGCCCGGATCCTTCCCGGCCGCCTCGCGCGCCGCCCGCACCGCTTCTGCGTATCCCGCTCCGCCGCCCGTGCTCGTCATTGTCTCTCGTCGACTCCTTCCCCGGGAGCGCCAGGCGCGTCCGTTCCGCGTGACCGAGCGGTCGTGGGTGGAGGCGTCGCTCGCGTTCGCCCGCCGGGCCGCGTCGCCGCCAGGGATAATCCGCGAGGTGGCCGGGTCGCTCGACTCCGCGCTGAAGGAACGGCTCAGAGCCGTCCTCGACCGGCAGCAGCCGGTGACCGAGGCCGACCTGCGGAAGCTGGCCGAGGAAGGTCGCGCCTGCGCGCTCATCCTCGGCGCGCAGCTCGCGCGCGGCGAGCAACGGCTCGGTGACCTCTCGGCCGATCCGGCGAGCTCGTTCTCCGAGATCGCGGACACGCTGCGGTCCGTGAACGAGCTGCGTCCCGACCTCGAGGAGCTCCGCGAGCTCCTCGACGAGCTCGACGCGCGCGCACGCGCGCTGCGCGCCGGGTGGCTCTCGGCCCTCTAGCGGGACATGTGCGGACTCGGCTGTTCCGGTTACGGCAGGCTGCCGGCGCGGTTCCGAACCGCCCACCGTGTCGCCTCCATCCGGTTTCGCACCCCGAGCTTCTTGTAGATCCGCGAGAGATGGAACTTCACGGTCTGCTCGACGACGAACAAGCGCGCGGCGATCTCCGCGTTGGTCAGCCCCTCCTCGACGAGCTCGAGGATCCGGACTTCCGCCGACGACAGCGCCGGCGGCTCGCGATCACCCCCCAACGCACCCCCACCCCCTTCGCCGCAGACAATGCGACAAAGGTCTACGTGCCGCATCATGCGCGTCGACGCCGGCGCTGGCAAAGCGGACCAGCCGAACGGCTAGGTCGCGACGAGGCTCGACGACGACGGGGCCGGCTAGGGAGCGTCGAACTCGCGCGCGGCGCAGCGGGGGCAGTAGACGCCCACCTCGAGCGGCTCGCCTTCGTAGCCGCCGCCGATCAGCGCGCGCCAGCCGGGCGCCGACCCCTCGGCCTCCGTTCCGCACTCCAGGCACCGCAGCGGCGTGGCGGTGCGGTCGAGCGGCGGGACTGGACGGATGTGGCGATCACTCATGTTGGCCAAGTGAGGTGCCGCGCCGCATCGGCCCAGGGTGCTGTTCTCGACCCTAACCGCTGCGGGTTCCGAGTCAAGCGCCGACTCCGCGCCCGGCCGCTACTCGCTCGAGTTCGCGTCCTCGAAGAGGCGGCGTGCGCGCGCCCACTCGACGGCTTCGGCACGACTCCGGACGCCGATCTTCCCGTAGATCCGCCGCCGGTGGATCGACACCGTCCGTTCGGAGACGTCGAGCGAGTCGGCGATCTCGTCGTCGCCGCGTCCGGCCACGAGCAGTTCGAGGATCCCCAGCTCGCGCTCGGTTAGGGGATATGGCGACGGCCTCGAGTCGCCACCCGCACCCTCTGCCACAGATCTCCTTGACGCCGGACGAGCCGGACGGCTCGCTGCACACGATACTAATGCGCGGGCCGCGACGAGGCGTCTGCGCCGCTCGGTCGCGGCGGTCGAGGCAGGCGCGGGCGAGCGCGACGACCCCCGCACGCAGGGGCCGGCCGCGGTCGCGCTTGACCGTGGAGGGGTCTCAGCGGCCGGCGAACGCCGACTGTGCGCGCGCGACGTAGTCCTCGACGCTGCGCTCGCGCGAGGCGACGTGGCGCTCGCGCTCGCCGATCTCGGCCTCCGCGCGCGAGAGCTGGCGCTCGCGGAGCTCCACCTCGGCCTCCCAGGCGGCCGCGGCCTCGTCGGCGGCGGCCTCGCGGTCGGAGACGGCCTCCGCGCGCTTCACGAGCTCCTGCTCGAGCGCGTCCAGCCGCTCGCGCGCCTCCTCGACCCGCGCGCGCTCCCGGAGCACGAAGCGCTCGCCGACCTCGAGCCGGCTCTCCCGCTCCCGCGCCTCCTGCTCGCGCCGGTCGAGCTCCGCGAGAAGCTCCGGCGCGTGCGCGCGGCGCTCCGCCTCGTGCTCGCGCTCCTCGAGCGCCCGATGGGCCTCGGCGAGCTCCTCGACGCGCCGTCCGAGCTCGGCCTCGCGCTCGTTCAGCCGCGCCTCGCGGCGGGCGAGCTCCGCCGTATCCTCGGCGCGCGCCAGCGCGGCGCGCAGATCGTGCTCCAGCGCCGCGCGCCGCTCGCGCTCCTGCTCCTGCGCCACCCGTGCGGCGTCGAGCGACGCCGTCAGCCGGTCGACGCGCTCGGCCCAGTCGCCGGCGCCTGCGCCGAGCTCTCCCAGCCGCTCGACGAGCCGCGCGTGCATCTCCTCGACGTCCTTCACCTCCTGCGACACGGCCTCGAGCTCGGCGAGACGCTCCCTGAGCTCGTCGCGCCGCTCGTCGAGGGTCGAGTCCAGGAAGCCCGCTGCGCGGGTGAGGAAGTGTCCTTCGAGCCTGTCGCGGAGTCCGTCCACGGTGGACCTCTCGTTCAGGCCGCGGCCGCGACGGCGAGGGTGACTGCCTCCGAAGATGGTCCGTTCCCGGCGCCGGCGCAATCACCCGACCGGGTGATGCGCGCTCGCGCGCCGCTGCGTTCGGGTGACGGCGTACAGCCCCCAGCGGCCCGGGACGCCTCTGTTCATCGTCGTCGAGGCCAGGGCTCATGCCGATTCCGGCCCCGGCTCGGGCGGGCGCCGGCTTCCACCCGTCGCGAGCACGACGCCCGCGATCACGACGAGGATCCCGACGAGCTGGACCGACGAGGGATCCTCGTTCACGAGCAGCATCGCGAACACGACCGACATGACCGGCTGCAGCGTCAGCACCACCGAGCTCAACGCCGCCGGCACCTGCGGCAGCGCGGCCGTGATCAGCACCCAGCCGAGCACCTGCGAGGTGAGCGCGAGCACGACGAGCCATGCCGTGGCCTCCCACGGCGTCCGGAAGTCGAGCTCCCCGAGCAGCAGGCCGATCGGGACGACCGCGACCGCCGAGGCGAGGGTCGCGTGGAAGAGCGCGCCCGACGACCGACGCGCGTCGGCCGAGCCCGCCCGGAGGACGAGCAGGAACCCGGCGTA
>JBLNEO010000170.1:0-8328 GCA_050262775.1 Pseudomonadota bacterium
CCGGTCGAGGGCCCAGAGCGGTGGTGCTGCCGCCGAGATCGAGAGGGCGAAGGCACTGCTCGACAGCGGCGCAATCAGCCAATCGGAGTACGACGCGATCAAGTCGAAGGCGCTCGCCTAAGACGTGCAGCGATTGGACGGCACCTGTCCTTGTTGCGGCGGGTGCAGCAGAACGGCGCGCTGCGGCGGCTGACGGCGCTCGAGTCGTCGCCGCCGCCGCCGTCACCTCGACTCGTCGTGGGTTCACGGCGGGGAGACGCGCGGACGGTGGAAGCCGACGACGGTGGTCGCAGTGCCGCAGCGTCCGCGGTCGGCTCGTCGAGGAGTTCGGCTCGTTCGCGCTCGATGCGATCCGACCTCGGCATGTCGCCGCGGAGGTCGCCGATCGCAGCCGTCCGTACGGCGCGGCCCGCCGTGCGTCGCACGGTGAAGGGCTTCAGGCCGTCCTCCCCGATCCTTCGAGCCGACGCGCGCGCGGATCGTCTGGACCCGATGCCCGCCGCAACATCCGTCTAGGGCGCCGCTGATCGTGTGGGGGGAGGCGGCCCCGTCGCCTCCCTCCAACACGCCGGGCATCGCGGATGATCCGGCGGGGACGGCGCCGACCGATCAGTCGTGCGCCATCTGGTCGAGACAGACGGCGACGGCGAGGACGAGCGCATCGTCCTGGCCGGGCGCGATCTCGATGCCGTAGGTGTCGCGGACGCGGAACCAGCGCTTCGAGACCTCGGCCACCTTCTCGCCGCCCCGCTCGACCTTGTACTCGTGGTCCACGACGTTCCCCTTCGCTTCCATGTCCTCGCCGTCTGCGACTTCGATCGAGAAGCGCTCGCGGAGCGGACTGATCAGCGCTTTCTTGACCGTCGCGACGGTGTGCCCGGCCCGCTCGATCTCCATCGTGTCGCGGATGTGCAGCTTCCGCTCCTGGATCGTGAACAGCTCGGTGCCGGAGCGATCCTCCAGCACGAACGTGTCGCGGAGGCGCAACGCCTTGCCGTCCACCTTGAACTGGTGCTCGCCCTCCTCGTTCTCGATCCAGAAGTCGTCGCCGATCGCGAACACCTTCTCCCGCATCCGGTACGTGGACCCTCCGCCGTCGTGACCTCTCCGCAACCGTCCCATCCGAACTCCCTTTCCGCTGTGAGGTGCCTCGTGACGTTGTCCGCGCCGGGAGCGTCGCCTCCGGAACGGATCAGCGCGTCATCCCGCGCGGATGAAACCGCCGTGCCGAGCGACGGACGCCCGTCGCTCGCGCCTTGCACGACACCCGAAAGGGCTCCCTCTGAAGGATCGACACCGTGGTGCAGCCGCTGTCGGCGGTGCGCGCCGTGGCGCCGTGGCGGCTGCTGCTGCTCGGTGTCGACCTCCACGTACACCTGGAGCGGCGCTTGCGCGAAGCCCGGCGGTGTCGCATCATCGGTGCGCCGCCCAGCCGAGGAGGACCTGATGCCGTACCACTGGATTCGCGTCTCCACCGGGACACCGGAGCGCCTGAAGCAGTACGCCGACGATGCCGAGGCGTTCGACCGCGAGCTGGGCGCGATCGCCGAGGAGTGCGGAGGCGCGCTCGAGCAGACGTTCTTCGACCGCAACGACAGGTACGCCTACGGCCTCGTCCACGTCGTGCGAGAGAGCCTCGACGTCGCGAAGCTGGAGGAATTGCTCTCCGACGAGCGCGGGAAGCCGATGCGGGTGGACCTCGAGACGGCCGAGGAGCGGGCACGGAGGAACCCCAAAGCATGACGATGGCCGCGGCACGCGGCCTCCCCACCGGCACCGTCACGCTGCTGTTCACCGACGTCGAGGGCTCGACGGAGCTCCTGCGACGACTGGGCGAGGCATACGGCGACATCCTCGCCGAGCACCGTCGGCTCCTGCGCGAGGCGGTGGAGATCGCCGGCGGGGTGGAGGTCGACACCCAGGGCGATGCGTTCTTCTTCGCCTTCCCGACGGCGTCGGGCGCCGCGGCGGCCGCGGCGGCTGCGCAGCGCGCGCTCGCCGCCCACGCATGGCCGAACGACGCGGCCGTCCGAGTCAGGATCGGCGTGCACACGGGTGAGCCCGAGCGGCGCGAGACCGGCTACGTCGGCCTCGACGTGCACCGAGCCGCGCGCATCTCGGCCGCGGCCCATGGTGGTCAGACCGTCCTGTCGGGTGCGACCCGCGACCTGCTCCCCGCGGAGTTCGAGGTCGTCGACCTCGGCGAGCATCGCCTCAAGGACATCGACGAGCCGGTGCGGCTCTACCAGCTCGCGGGGGACGGGCTCGACCGCGAGTTCCCGCCGCTGCGCGCGCTTCACGCGTCGAACGTGCCGCGTGCGGCGACGCCGCTCGTGGGGCGCGAGGACGAGCTCGCGGCGCTCCGGGAGCTCCTGCACGAGTCGCGGATCGTGACGCTCGTGGGGCCCGGCGGTGCCGGAAAGACGCGGCTCGCACTCGAGCTCGGCTCCGTCGCGCCGGACGACTACCCGGGCGGTGCGTACTTCGTCGACCTGTCGTCCGTCCGCGACGCGAGATACGTGCCGGACGCGATCGCATCGGCGGTCGGGGTGCGCGAGGTGCCCGGCGTGCCCGCGCGCGAAGCGCTTCCCCGCCACATGGCTCGCATCGGCCGCTCCCTTCTCATCGTCGACAACGTCGAGCACGTCCTCGAGGCCGCGCCGTTCCTCGCCGACCTCGTGCGCGACGCCGCCGATGCGACCGTGCTCGCGACGAGCCGCGAGCCGCTGCACGTCCGCGGAGAGCGCGAGCTGCTCGTCGGGCCACTGGAGGTCGGAGCCGGAGTCGCGCTCTTCCGCGACCGGGCGGGCGCGGTCGGCGGGGACGTCGACTGGTCGGACGCCGACGACGCCGTCGTCGAGGCGATCGTGCGGCGTCTCGATTGTCTCGCATTGCCGGTCGAGCTCGCCGCGGCGCGGACCCGCGCGCTTCCCCCTTCGGCGCTTCTCGCTCGGCTCGAGCACGCGCTGACGCTGCTGACCCGAGGCTACGCCGACGCGCCGGAGCGTCATCGCGCGCTGCGCGCCACGCTCGACTGGAGCTTCGAGCTGCTCTCCACGGAAGAGCAGGAGGCACTCGCACGCCTCGGCATCTTCGTGGGCGGGTTCGACCTCGATGCGGCGTCGGCGGTCCTCGCGCGCGAGGACGGGGAGCCACTGGTGTCGTCGCTCGTCGAGAAGAGCCTCGTCGCGCGGCAGGGTGCCGGCGGCGCCGGGCGATTCGTCGTGCTCGAGACGATCCGCGAGTACGCGCTCGAGCGCCTCGACGAGCGTGGGCTCCGTGACGAGGCGGCGGAGCGGCACGCGCGACACTTCCTCGAGTTCGCGGAGGTCGCCGTCGCCGGCCTCCTCGGCGAGGAGCCTGCGCGGTGGCTCGCGCTGCTCGCCGCGGACCGTCCGAATCTCCGCGCAGCGATCCGTTGGGCGCTCGAGCAGGACGACGCGGAGCCCGCGCTCCGGTTGACGGCGTCGCTCTGGCGCTTCTGGCACGCGCGGGGCGACCTGGGTGAGGGGCGAGGGTGGCTCGAACGGGCGCTCGCGCGACCCGGCGGAACCGCCGAGTCGCGCGCGCGTGCGCTCGCCGGCGCCGCGGCGCTCGCGGCGATCGCGGGCGACTTCGGCGCGGCGGCTGCCTACGCCGAGACGCACATCGGCCTTGCGCGCTCGATCGCCGACGATCGCCAGCTTGCGATCGGGCTTGCCGCCCTTGCGAACATTCGCTCGGAAACCGGAGCCGTGGACGAGGCGGAGCGACTCTACGCCGAGGCGGGGGCGGCCGCGACGCGCGCAGGCGACGTTCGCGCCGCGGCGAGCGTCGCCGGGAACCTCGGGCACATGGCGCTCGCGCGCGGAGACACGGCCCGCGCGGCGGCGCTCGTCACGGATGCGCTCCGGCGCTTCCGGGAGCTCGGCGACGCCCGCGGCGTCGTCGTGGCGCTCGTCAACCTCGGCTATGCGCTGCTCGGCGAAGCGCGCGTCGACGAGGCCGCAGACGTGGAGACGGAGGCGCTTCGGCTCGTCGCCGCGACCGGCGACCGCGAGGCGCTCTCCTACTGCCTCGACGTCGTCGCCGGCATCGCGCTCGCTCGAGGAGACGCGTCGTCCGCCCTGCTGCTCGTCGTGACGGCCGCCGCGTTCCGCGACGAGGTCGGCGCGTCGATGCTCGCGTACGAGCGCTCCGTCCACGAAGCGACGCGCGAAGCGGCCGAAGCCGCGACCGGCGGCGACGGGACGGTCGCGCTCGCCGGCGTCGACGACGCCGTTGCGGCCGCGCTCGCCGCGCTCGGAGCCGCCTCCTAGGACGCTCCGGTACACTCCGCCGCCGTCATGGCCGGAGAGCGGATCAAGATCGACGTTCGCCCGCGGACCGAGTACGGCTCGGCCGCCTCGCGGCGCCTCCGTCGCGAGGGGTTCGTCCCGGGCGTCCTCTACGGGCGTGAGGAGCCGGCCTCGTTCGTCGTCGCCGAGCGCGAGCTCCGCCGCGTCCTCACCGGCGCCGGCGGGCTCCACACGATCCTCGACATCGCGATCGACGGGGGCCGCACCTCGCCGGCGATCCTCAAGGACTACCAGCAGGATCCCGTCCGCGGGAAGCTGCTGCACATCGACCTGCAGGAGGTCCGGCTCGACGAGCCGATCACCGCCGCCGTGTCCGTGACCCTGGTCGGCGGCGAGGATGCCCCGGGGGTGCGCGAGGGCGGCGTGCTCTCGCAGGTCGCGCGCGAGGTGAACGTGTCGGCACTGCCGATGGAGGTGCCCGAGCACATCGACGTCGACGTCTCGTCGCTCGACATCGGCGGGACGCTGCGCCTGTCGGATCTGCCCGCCGTCGAGGGCGTGACGTACCTCGACGATCCCGACGAGACGGTGATCGCCACGATCACGGCGCCGACCCGCGAGGTCGAGCCCGAGGAGGCGGCCGAGGAGCTCGCCGAGGGCGAAGAGGGTGCCGCCGAGGGCGGGCAGGCGCCCGAGGGCGCAGAGGAGCCGGCCGGCGGCGACGCCGCGGGCGAGACCGGCACCGCCGAGGGCTAGCCCGTGAAGTTCCTGCGGCGGGGCGGATCGCCCTCGTCGCTCGACCTCCTCGTCGTCGGGCTCGGGAACCCCGGCCGCGAGTACGCGCGGACGCGCCACAACGTCGGCTTCATGGTCGCGGACGAGCTCGCGCGTCGCGCGGGCGCGACGTTCCGCGCGAAGTTCAACGGCGAGCTCGCCGAGGCGCGGATGGACGGCGCGCGGATCGCGCTCCTCAAGCCGCAGACGTACATGAACGAGTCCGGGCGGGCAGTCGGCGCCGCGGCGCGCTTCTACAAGGTCGAGCCGGACGCGGTCCTCGCCGTCCACGACGAGGGAGACTTCGACCTGGGTCGCCTGCAGGTACGCCTCGGCGGCGGCCTCGCCGGGCACAACGGGCTCCGGTCGCTCGCGTCGCACCTGCGGACGCAGGAGTTCCTCCGCCTGCGCATCGGCGTCGGCCGGCCCGGGCGCGGCGACCCGCGCGACCTCGCCGACTACGTCCTCTCGGACTTCGGGCCGGAGGACGACGCCGACGCGCTCGTCGGTCGGGCGGCCGACGCCGTCGAGGTGCTCCTCCGCGACGGCCTCGTCGAGGCACAGCACCGGTTCAACTAGGCACGAACTCGGCGCCGCCGCGTGACGGTTCGGCGCCTAGGCTCCTGCCCCACCCAGTGGAGGGTGGGGGGACGGAGGTGGGTGCCTCGGCGGCGCTCTCCGTGGATCCCCGGATCGACGTCGCCTGGTCGTACGGATGCGCACGACCTCCGCGAGGCGCAGCATGGGGGCCTCGAGAGGAGGATCCCGTGACCACGTTCTGGACGATCGTCGTCTACGCCTACGTCGTCGTCGCGCTCGTCTTCGTCGGCATCGGCATCTGGTGGATGCGGCCGCACCACTGAGCACGGCGGCAGCGGGCTAGACTGGTCGGCCGCGAGCCGCCCGGTCTCGCCCGCTTCCGTGGACCGCCCGATCCTCCATTCGCTCGTCGAGGAACTCCTCGCGTCGGAGCGTCTCGCGGCGTACGTCGAGGCGCTGCCGGAGCGCGCGCGCGTCTCGGAGCCGGCGCTGCCGCTCGTCCTCGCCGCGATCCACGAGGCCCGCGGCACCTCCACCGTCGTGCTCGTGCCGGACGACGGCGATGCCCGCGACCTCGCCGAGGCGGCCGGCTGGCTGCTCGGCGCCGAGCGGGTCGCGCTGCTGCCGAGCCGTGGCGTCCGGCGGGAGTCCGGCCTCGAGCCGCCGCCGCACCTGATCGGCGAGCGGGCACGCGCGCTCGACGTGCTCGCCGACGGCGGCCTCGTCTGCGTGTCCGCGGCCGCGCTCGCGGAGGGAATGCCGCCGGCGGACGAGCGACCCGCGACGATCACGCTCCGCACCGGCTCCGAGATCGGGCTCGAGGGCCTCGCCGAGGAGCTCGCCCTCGCCGGCTACGAGCGCGTCGAGCGCGTCGAGGAGCGCGGGCAGTTCGCCGTCCGCGGCGGGCTCGTGGACGTCTTCCCCGCGACCGGCCGCGAGCCCCTGCGGATCGAGTTCTTCGGCGACGAGATCGAGGGCGTGCGCGCGTTCTCACCGTTCACGCAGCGGGCGCTGCACGCGGTCGACGAGGCGCGCATCTATCCGGCCGCCGAGCGCCGTCTCGATCTCGTCGAGGTCGCCCTCGCCCCGGACGAGGAGGAGGTCGCGGCACCTGCGCCGCCCGACGACCTCGTGCCGCCTCTCGGAGGTCGCCGGCCGGACCTCGTGTGGGAGCCTGAGGAGGTCCGGGCGGTGTGGGAGGAGCTCGGCGCGCGGATCGAGCTCTCCGGCGCGGGCGAGCTCGACCCCTTCCCACGTGCCCAGCCGTTCGCGTTCGAGGCGGTGCGACCGGCGATCGCCGCGCGCGGGCTGTCGGAGGCCGAGAACGAGCTGGCCGGGCTGGTCCGTGCGGGCCACCGGGTCGTCGTGACGTTCGCGCACCTCGGCGACGCGCTCCGGACGCAGGGGATGCTGCGCAGGGTCGAGGCGCGAATCCTCGAGCCGGGGGAGCGATTCCCGGCGGAGGCGGCGCTCCTCTTCGCGGTCACCCCGGCGCGGCGCGGGTTCGTCTGGCGCGACCTCGGCCTCGTCCTCCTCCCCGACACGCAGGTGTTTCGCAAGCGGGCGCCGCGCGGCGACGCACGCCTGGGGCGGGCGCTCCAGTCGTTCGCCGACCTCCGCGTCGGGGACTACGTCGTGCACGAGGACCACGGCGTCGGGAAGCTGCTCGGGTACGAGACCCGCGAGGTCGCCGGCGTCACCCGGGACTACCTGCTGCTCGCGTTCAAGGGCGAAGACCGCCTGTTCGTCCCGCACGAGCAGCTCGGGAAGGTCTCCAAGTACATCGGCGCCGACGCGAGCGCGCCGTCGCTCTCGAAGCTCGGCGGCAAGGCATGGCAGACCCTGAAGAACCGCGCGCGCGCCTCGGTCCGGGAGCTCGCGTCGGAGCTCCTCGCCCTGTACGCGCAGCGCCAGCAGGCGCCCGGGATCGAGTACGACCTCTCGTCGGAGTGGTACGAGCAGCTCGAGGCGTCCTTCCCCTACCGCGAGACGGAGGACCAGCGGCGGGCGATCGAGGCAGTGGAGGAGGATCTCGAGACGCCGCGGCCGATGGACCGCCTGGTCTGCGGGGACGTCGGCTTCGGCAAGACCGAGGTCGCGGTGCGTGCGGCGTTCGCCGTCGCCGTCAACGGCAAGCAGGCGATGGTGCTCGCGCCCACGACCATCCTCGCCGAGCAGCACTGGCACACGTTCCGCGACCGGTACCGCGACTTCCCCGTCCGCGTCGAGATGGTCTCGCGCTTCCGTCCGGCCAGGGAGGCGAAGCAGGCGCTCGCGGAGTTTGCGGCGGGCAAGGTCGACGTCCTCGTCGGCACGCACCGGATCCTCTCGCGGGACGTCGTCCCGAAGAGCCTCGGGCTCGTGGTGGTGGACGAGGAGCAGCGGTTCGGCGTCGCGCAGAAGGAGCTCCTGAAGGCCCTGCGCCTCGAGGCCGACGTGCTGACGCTGACGGCCACGCCGATCCCGCGCACGCTCCACATGTCGCTCGCCGGCCTCCGCGACATCTCGGTGATCGAGACCCCGCCGGAGGGCCGCCGGCCGATTCGCACGACCGTCGGCGAGTACGACGAAGCCGTGATCAAGCAGGCGCTCGAGCGTGAGCACGAACGGGGCGGGCAGTCCTTCTACCTCCACAACCGCGTCGAGACGATCGACGAGGCCGCGGAGAAGGTCCGCCGCCTGTGCCCGGGACTCCGCGTGCTCGCGGCGCACGGGCAGATGCGGGAGAAGGAGCTCG
>JBLNEO010000171.1:0-3639 GCA_050262775.1 Pseudomonadota bacterium
TCGGCGAGGAGCTCGAGCGGTCGCTCGACGAGTCGCTGCTCGCGACCGTCGCGGCGCTCGGCGCCCGCGACGAGTCCCTGGGGCTGCGCGCGGAGGTCGAGCGGCTGACGACGAAGCTCGCCGAGGCCGAGGCGCGGATCGCTCAGCTCGAGGCGGCGACCGCCGGACCGACCGGTGATGCCGAGGCGCTCGACGACGCGGTCGCCCGCGCCCATGCGCACGTCGCGGCTCGCCGTGAGCGGCTCCCGCTCCGGGTCGTCGCGCGCCCGTCCGGCGCACCGAACTCCTAGCTCGACCGTCGCCGCAGCCCGGCGAACCGTCCTCGCGACGGCGACGGCCTTCGGGGCAGTTCGCGTCCCTCGAGCATCGCCGCCGGAACGTCGCGGACGAGCCACCGAGAGAGCCGATCGTCGCCCACGGCCGTGGCGGCACGCCGCAGGCCGACGGCGCGCGTCTCGAATCCGTGCGCATCGCTCGCGAGGAGGTGCGCGAGACCGCTCCGCACGAGCTCCCGGGCGACCGCGGCGGTCCGCCGACCGAGACGCCCGTCGATCGACGCGGCCGTGACCTGGACGAGCGCGCCCCGCTCGACGTGCGGTCGGAGGAGCTCCGGGTCGTCCTGGACGTCCGGGTTGCGCTCCGGATGGGCGATCACCGGCGTGAGGTCGCGAACCTGGAGCTCGAACAGGCGGTGCGCCAGGTCGAGCGGCCAGCCCGCATAGGGCGGCTCGACCAGCACGTACCGGCTCCCGCCGAGGCCGAACCGCCGCAGCTCGTCCTCGGAGAGCTCGCCGAGGCGCGCGACCGCGATCTCGCCGCCGCCGACCACCCGGATCGGGATCCCCGCCTCGTCCGCCGCCCGCCGGACCTCCGCCAGACCGCGCTCCATCGCGTCGGCCGTGGTCGGGTAGTCGTCGCGGACGTGCGGCGTCGCCGCGATCACCTCGACGCCGTCACGGGCCGCTGATCGAAGGATCGCCAACGCCTCGTCCAGGGTCGCGGGGCCGTCGTCGAGCCCCGGGAGGATGTGGGCGTGCAGGTCGATCATCGCCGGCCGGTCATCTCGCCGGCCGACGGTACCGCCGGAGGTCCCACGGGGCGAGCGTGGCCGCTCGCGCGCCCGCCCCGTGAAGGTCGGCCTAGTCGATCGTGGTCGCCCGCCGCCGCAGCGCGATGCCGGCGCCGAGCAGGAGCGACGAGAGCAGCAGCGTCGCGCCGAGCGACAACCCCGTGAAGGGCAGGCTTCCGGCGGACGACGTCGCGCCGAGGCTTCCGCCCGCGCCGAGGGTGCCGCCGCCGCCGACGCCGGCGACCCCGCCGACGCCCGCCGGGCACGCGCCCTGCGTGTCGCCGTGGCGGAGGTGCGCGGCGAGCGCGGACTCCGAGATGGTGATCGTGACGCGCCTGCCGTTCGGCAGCCGGTGGCAGATCGTGACCTTCCTCGGCTCGTACTGCGCCTGTCCCGCGCTGCGCTGGACGACGCGCGGCTTCGCGTTCGTCACGACGGCGGCCTTCACGACGTCGACCGCCTTCGTGGGCGCCGACGCGGCATACCCGAGCCCGCCGAACGACGCGAGCATGCCGACCATGAGCACGGTGAGGGACGCGGCGAAGGACACGCGCGAGAGCGCGAACAGCGTGCGGTTGCGACTCCGGTCCTCGACATGCCTCGAGAGCGCGCGGACGAAGTCGTGCGACGGCGCGGCTCGATTCGCTCTGAGCTCGGCCTCGAGCTTCCGGTGTTCCCGCTTCCAGCCTCGCACGGGGTCCCCCTTCGGTCGATCGGCGTTCGACGTTCTACGGTCTGTACCGGCGTCGCGCCGAAACCCTTACAGGGGGTGTCCGGGCTCCTCGCGTCCGAGCCGCGGAGCGCTGTCCTGGGCGGCGTGCTGCCGCGGTTGCTCGAACTGCTCCCGGAGACGCGAGAGCGCCCGGTGGAGCGCGACCTCCACGGCGTTCGTCTGCATCTCGAGGAGCTCGCCGATCTGGCGCGCGGTGAGGTCGGCGCCGTACCGGAGCGCGAGCAGCTCCTGGTCCGTGTCCGAGAGACCCGCCAACGCGTCGCGAAGCTCGACGCGCGCCACCGCCGTCGCCTCCAGATCCGTCGGATCCGCTTCCTCGGGAGGATCGGCCACGATCGGGGCGGCGTTCGCCGCGTGGTCCGCGATGCAGCGACGCGCGATCCCCACGAGCCAGGCACGCGGCCCGCCCTTCGAGCGGTCGTAGCTCGAGCGGTAGCGCAGCGCTCGCTCGAAGACCTCCGCCGTCACGTCCTCGGCGTCCGCGCCCGGGCCGATCCTGTAGGCGACGTACGCGTAGACCTGCCGGATGAGCGGCTCCGGATCGGCGAGGGGGTCACGACCCCGCATCCGCACGCTCCTCTCCGAGTGACGCGATCTCGGGGCTCAGGGGGTTCAGCCGACGCGCCTGGGCGACGGCCCGCTCGCGTGCACGGCCCTCGCTCGCGAGCGCGAGGTAGAACCACAGGTTCCAGTCGTTCGGGTCCTTCGCGATCGCCTTCTCGAAGCTCGCGCGCGCTGCGGCTCGATCCCCGCTCCCGAACTGGGCCTTCCCGAGCACCTCCCACGGCTCCGCGGACCACGGCGCCCACCGACGCGCGGTCGCCGCGCGGTCGCGCGCCGTGCTCCAGGAGCCGGCGTCGAGCGCGTCCCGGCCGGCGGCGAGCGCATTGTTGGCGGCGAGGCCCACGACGGCGGCGAGCGCGCACCCCACGGTCGCCGCGATCGCGACGCCGCGACCACGCCGGCTCCAGCTCGCGGCGTCGACGTCGCGGGCGGCGGCGAGCACGGCGACGGCGCACCCGAGTGCGGCCAGCGTGACCGCCGGGAGCTCCCAGTCCCAGTCGACGGCCGCGTGGGCGAGGTACGCGACGTAGGCGCCGAGGGTGGCCGGGACGAGCGGATGCGAGCGGGCGGCCACGGCCGCGACGACCGGAAGCCCGAGCGCCGTGAGCAGCAGCGCGAGGCCGATCGGCCCGAGCTCCGCCAGCGTCTCGAGGTAGAGGCTGTGCGCGTCGTGCACCACCCCCGCCACCGGGCGGTCGCGCACCCACGCACGTTCGTAGGTCCCCGCGCCCGACCCGAGCCACGGGTTCGCCTTTGCCTCGGCCCAGGCGATCCGCCACTGCTCGTCGCGTCCCGAACCCGAGAGGCTGAAGAGCCGGGTGCGGAGGTTGCCGTCGCGGATCGGCTCCGGGCGGGTCGTGAACGCGTCGTACGCGTGGCGAACCAGCGTCGGCGGCGATCCGAAGCGTACGAACACGAGGACGACGGACAGGGTCGCGAGGGTCGCGAGGCCGACGCCGTACCAGCGCCGTACCCCGGGCGCGACGTCCAGTCTCCGCGCGCCGCGCGTGAACACGACCGATGCCCCAGCCGCCACGACCGCCAGCGCGACGAGCGCGAGGGCGACGCGCCGCCCGTCGGTCGCGGCGGCCTCGAGGGACGTCCCCACGCGGGCGAGCGCGTCCGACTGGTACGCGACGGCGACGCCGAGTACGGCCCAAAGGGCGACCGCCAGCACGGCGGTGACCAGGCGGAGGCGTCGAGGGTCGGCGGCGATCGCGGCGAGGACGCCGATCCCGAGGGCGATCCACGCGCCGCGGGAGAAGGTGAAGTA
>JBLNEO010000172.1:0-13672 GCA_050262775.1 Pseudomonadota bacterium
TCGAGGTGTAGGAGACGGAGTCCCAGTCCGCGATGCACTCGGGGTCCGGCGTCGGCGCGTACCACGTCGAGACGGTGCCGGCGAAGTAGTCGGCGAAGCCCTCGCCGAGCGCGCCGGACTCCGCCGAGAGCCCGAACCCGAACGGGGTCTGCTGCGAGTCCTGCACCGCGTGGCCGTACTCGTGGAGGATCACCTCCGCGTCCTCGGCGTCGTCGACGCCGCCCTTCCCGAACCGCAGCACGTCGTGCTTGTCCCACGAGTACGAGTTGTCCTGGCCCCACTGGTTGATGCGGATGTCCTGGGGCTCGGCGTTGATCGGCCGCAGCTGCGAGCCGAAGCCGAGGCCCTGCAGGTACAGCTGGGCCTGCGTGACCCAGTGGTAGGCCATCACCTGCTCGAAGCGGTCGTCGTCGCGGCGGTAGCGGAACGTGTTCGTCGACGACCACGCGCGGTCGCCCGTCTCGTTGCGGACACACGCCCAGTCGCCGCAGAGGAACCCGCTGCCGTCGAGGTTCGTGAGCGTGACGTCGTGGTACGCGTCGGCCAGCGCCGGGTAGTCGGCGTCCTTCTGGTCCGTCAGCGCCTGGTTCTGCAGGTCGGCGACCGGGTTCGGCAGGAACACGGTTCCCGTGCCGGTCGTGGAGCCGTTCGGCGGCTTGGCGGCGAGCGCGCCGGCGACGGCGACGGCCGAGAGCGCGGCGGCAGCCGCGAGGATGAGCGAGCGACGCACGTGAGACCTCCCCTGACTCGATTGCGTGCGGCCCGGGACCGTAGCGCGTCGCGGCCGGATCGTCCACGGGGCGCATCTACACTGGCTCCGTGCGGATCGGCGTCCTCGCCCTGCAGGGAAACTTCCGCGAGCACGCGGCGATGCTGCGCGGCCTGGGCGCCGACGTCGTCGAGGTGCGGAAGGCCGAGCAGCTCGAGGGCCTCGACGGGCTCGTGATCCCCGGAGGCGAGTCGACCGCGATCATGAAGCTCGCCGCGCTCTCCGGCATCGACGAGGCGCTGCGCAGCTTCGACGGCGCCGTGCTCGGCACCTGCGCCGGGATGATCCTCCTCGACCGCGACCACCTCGGCCTCGTCGACGTCGTCGTCGACCGGAACGCGTACGGGCGGCAGATCGCGAGCTTCGAGGCGCCGCTCGCGCTCGCGGGGGACGAGGAGCCGCTGACCGGCGTGTTCATCCGCGCGCCGCGGGTGCGCGACGTCGGCCCCGACGTCGAGGTGCTCGCCGAGCACGAGGGCGAGCCGGTGCTGCTGCGCGACGGGCGGTACCTGGTCGCGTCGTTCCACCCCGAGCTGACCGACGACAGCCGCGTGCACGCACGGTTCCTGGAGCTGGTCGAAGAGGGGGCACATGTCAGGGCATAGCAAGTGGTCGTCGATCAAGCACAAGAAGGGCGCAGCGGACGCGAAGCGCGGCAAGCTCTTCTCGAAGCTGTCGCGGGCGATCATCGTGGCGGCGCGCGAGGGCGGGCCCGACCCCTCCGGCAACCTCGCGCTGCAGAACGCGATCGAGAAGGCGCGCTCGTACTCGATGCCGAAGGACACGATCGAGCGGGCGATCGCGAAGGGCTCGGGCACCGGCGACGACGCGTCCGCGTACGAGACGATCGTCTACGAGGGGTACGCGGCCGGCGGCGTCGCCGTGCTGGTCGAGGCGCTGACGGACAACCGCAACCGCACCGCCTCCGACGTCCGGCACCTGTTCGCGAAGCACGAGGGCAACCTCGGCACCTCCGGCGCCGTCTCGTGGCTCTTCGAGCGGCGGGGCGTCGTGCTCGTCCCGGCGGAGCTCGACGAGGACGAGGTGCTCCTGGCGGCTGCCGAGGGCGGGGCGGAGGACATCGCCCGCGACGGCTCGTCGTGGCAGGTGCTGTCGGCGCCGGAGGACCTCCAGCGCGTCCGGGAGGCGCTCGAGGCTGCGGGGGTGACGGTCGAGTCAGCGGAGACCACGATGCTCCCGAAGACGACGGTCGATGTCGAGGACGAGGGCACCGCGAAGAAGATCCTGCGCCTGATCGACGCGCTCGAGGACAACGACGACGTGCAGGACGTGTACGCGAACTTCGACATCCCCGAGCGCGTGCTCGAGGTCGTCGCCACCTGAGGAGCGGGCCCAGGGGGAACGAGGGGTTCCCCCACCCCGACCGACGCCCGCAGGCGACGTCCGGGCCGGTCCGTACCCTCCCCCCGTGAAGGTCCTCGGCATCGACCCAGGGACGGCTGCGTGCGGATACGGGATCGTCCACGCAAGCGACGGGCGCATCAGACGCCTGGATCACGGCTGGTGGCGGTCGACCGCCGCCGAGCGGCCGGAGGTGCGGCTGCGGCGGATCTACGAGGGCGTGACGGCCCTCATCGAGGCGCACGGCCCGGATGCGGTCGCGCTCGAGGAGTCCTTCGTCGGCGCCGACGCCCGCACCGCGCTCTCCGTCGGGCAGGCGCGCGGGGCCGTGCTCGTCGCGGCGGCCGGCGCCGGGCTCGAGTGCGCCGAGTACGCGCCCGCGCGCGTGAAGCAGTCCGTCTGCGGCTACGGCCGGGCCGACAAGGAGCAGGTGGCGCGGATGGTGAAGACGATCCTCGGCCTCGACGCGATCCCGACGCCGAACCACGCGGCCGACGCGCTCGCGGTGGCGATCTGCCACGCGCTGGCGCCGCCGCTCCTGCGGGAGATCGCGTGATCGCGCGCCTCCGCGGCCGGCCGGCCGCGCGGACGGCGGAGGGGCTGGTCCTCGACGTGGGCGGGGTCGGCTACCTCGTGCACGCGACGCCCTCCGCGATGCGCCAGGAGGGCGACGAGATCACGGTCCACACGTACCTCCACGTCCGCGAGGACGCGCTCCAGCTCTACGGATTCGCGGACGGCGCGGAGCGGGAGCTGTTCGTCCAGCTGCTGTCCGTGAACGGCGTCGGCCCGAAGGTGGCGCTGGCCGTGGTCTCGGGCTCCCCCGCGGCCGACCTCCGCCGGGCGATCGTGCTGGAGGACGCGGCCCGCTTCCAGGCGATTCCCGGGATCGGGAAGAAGACGGCGGAGCGGATCGTGCTCGAGCTCAAGGAGAAGCTCGCCGGCGAGCTGTCGCTCGCGCCGGCCGCGGGCGTGCCCGCGGGCGACCTCGTCGCGCGCGACGCGCTCGTCGAGCTCGGCTTCTCGCTGCAGGACGCCGAACGCGCGCTCGCGTCCGTCGACCCGGACCTGCCGGCCGAGGAGCGCGTGCGGCTCGCGCTGAGGCAGGCGGCGTAGGTGGAGGCGGCTCGCTTCCTCGCGACGACGGCGCAGGGCGACGAGGACGAGCTCGACCGCACGCTGCGGCCGCGCTCGCTCGCGGACTTCGTCGGCCAGGAGCGGGTCAAGGAACAGCTCGCGATCGCGCTCGAGGCGGCCAAGGCTCGAGGCGAGGCGCTCGACCACGTCCTCCTCGTCGGTCCTCCGGGCCTCGGCAAGACGACGCTCGCCCAGATCGTCCGCCAGGAGCTCGCCGTGGGTCTGCGGACGATCGCAGGCCCGGCGCTCGAGCGGAAGGCGGACATGGCCGCGATCCTCACCAGCCTCGAGCCGCGCGACGTGCTGTTCGTCGACGAGATCCACCGCGTGAACCGCGCGATCGAGGAGATCCTCTACCCGGCGCTCGAGGACTTCCGGATGGACATCGTGGTCGGCCAGGGCCCTGCGGCCCGGACGCTGTCTCTCGACCTGCCGCCGTTCACCCTCGTCGGCGCGACCACGCGCACCGGGCTCCTGACGACACCTCTCCGCGACCGCTTCGGGATGACCTTCCGCCTCGACCTCTACGACCCGGCCGAGCTCGGGCTGATCGTGCGCCGGTCGGCGCGGATCCTCGCGGTCCCGATCGACGACAGGGCGGCGGAGGAGATCGCCCGGCGCTCGCGCGGCACGCCCCGCATCGCCAACCGGATCCTGCGGCGCGTGCGCGACGTGGCGGAGGTACGGCACGCCGGCACGATCACGACGGACGTGGCGCGGGAGGCGCTCGCGCTGCTCGAGGTGGACGAGCACGGGCTCGAGCGCACGGACCGCGAGCTGCTGCGGGCGGTGGTCGAGCGCTTCGACGGGGGCCCCGTCGGGCTCTCGACGCTCGCCGTGGCGCTCGGCGAGGAGCCGGACACGATCGAAGACGTGTACGAGCCGTACCTGCTGCGCCTCGGGCTGCTCCAGCGGACGCCGCGCGGGCGGATCGTCACGCGGACCGGCCGCGCGCACGTCGGCGCGCTCGCCGACGGCGAGGCGCGCCTGTTCTAGTGGAGGGCGGGGTCGGGCTCCCCGGGGCGGGCGGCGAGGACTTCGCGGCGCGGGTGCACCGCGCGATCGCGGGGTTCGTCGACGACGCGGGCGTCGCGCAGGCGTGGGTGCTCGTCGAGCTCGAGGACGGTGCGCGCTGGCCGCTCGAGGCGCTCCTGGGCGAGCCCGGGCAGGGCTTCGTGACCCTCGTTCCCCACCCGGAGGACGAGGAGACGCCCGAGCGCCTGATCGTCCCCGTCGCGTCGATCAGGCGGATCGAGCTGGCCCGGGCAGAGGCGCACAGGTCGCGGCTCGGCTTCGCGGCACCCGGCGCCTGACGGCGGCTCCGCTCCGCGCGCGCCGGCCCGACGGCCGACTCACTTGACGACGATCGTTCCCCGCATCCCCAGCTGGGCATGGCCCGGGACGGTGCACAGGTACGCGTACCGGCCGCGCTTGAGCTGCACCGTCAACGTCGCCTTCTGGCCCGTGGCGAGGAGCCGCGTCTTCTTGCCCGCGAGCTTGAAGTTGTGCATCGCCTGGCCACGGTTGACGACGCTGAACGTGTGCCGCCCGGGCGTGATCGTCTTCGGGAGCCCGACGAACTTGAAGTCGACCGCACGGAACGACACGGTCTTCGCCGGCGCGGCGACGGCGCCGGGTGCGCCGAGGGCGATCGCCGACGCGAGCGCCGCGACACCGGCTGCGGCGGGCGATGGGAAGCGAGGCATGACGTCCTCCCGATCGGAATGTACGGCTTGGCTCGACTATCGCAAAGCGCTCAGCCCGCGTCCAGGGCGGGACGCGCGGCACGGCGTCCGCGCACGAGCGCGAGGGCTGCGGGGGCGAGCGCGAGCGCCGCGACGTCGAAGAACACGTAGCCCGAGGCGATCCCGCTGGGCGGGTTGCCCTGCGTGATCGACGTCCCCGGCGCGACCTCGGCCCACCGCCAGGTGCCGAGCGCCGTTCCGTAGAGCTCGAGGGCGGCGACGACGACGAAGACGCCGGCGTACGTCGCCGGCGCGCGGCCGCGCAGCAGGAAGACCGCGAGCACAAGGGCGCCGAGGAGCCCGCCGAGATCCTCGCGCGGCAGCACCGTGACGCCCGCGACGCCCCAGGCGAGGACGCCGACGAGGGCGGCGCCGACGAGCAGGCGCTCGCGACCCGCGACGACTCCCGCGAGCGCCACGCCGCCGAGGTACACGAGCCCGTGCGCGGGGGGCACGAACGCCGGCAGGTTCTCGAGCCGGTACGTGTACAGCCCCCAGACGATCGAGCCGACGACCTCGCCGCAGGTCGCCACCGCGACGACGAGCAGCGTCTGCGCGCGCAGCTCCGGCGACACGGCCCGGAGCGCCAGCGCGAGGATCAGAGCCGTGAGGAGCCCCAGCACGACCTGTCCGGGGAGGCCGACGTAGCGGTCGGCCCACAGCAGGGCCGCGAGGTAGGCGGCGACGCCGCCGAGCGCGAGCGCCTTCACCGCTTGAACTGCAGCTCGTGCCACGAGGGAACGGGGGCGAGCTCGAGGAGCGCGCGGCCGCCGTTCGGGTCGCGGTAGGCGAAGTCCGCGGCGGCGTCGTCCCACGCGACCTCGAGCAGTCCCTCCTTCACGCGGTGGTCGAGCCAGGCGCCGCGGAAGACGAGCTTGCGGAGCCAGTAGACGAGCGACTCGCCCTCGACGAGCGAGACGCGCTCCCAGTGCCGCACGAGGTAGCGCCCGAGCCCGCTGCGCGGATCGGCGATCCGGCCGTCTGCGGCGAGCTCGACGAGGTCCGCGGTCTCCTCCTCCTCGAGCTCGTTGCGGTCGAGCAGGCCCAGCTTCACCGCGGCGGCCGTCACCCGCTCCTCGAAGTCCGCGCTCGCGAAGCCGAAGCGGTACCCGAGGAACTCCACGACGAAGTCGTCGCCCGAGGAGTAGTTCGCCTCCGCCACGTCCTGAGGATAGCCCCCGCTACGCTGGCCGAGATGCGCCGGCGGAACCTCGTCTTCCTCGCCCTGGTGCTGCTCTGCGCGCTCGGGGCGGCGTGGCTGCTCGAGCTCTCCTGGGAGCGCGCGATCTACCTCGCGCCCGTGATCGTGATCTGCTCGATCGCGGTGACGGCGCTGATCGTGCTGTGGGCGAAGGTGATCGTGGAGACGGCGCGCGGGTCGCACCGGGACGGTGACGACTCCGTGACGGAACCGTGACGTCGGCGCGGGCGCGGGCGGCGCCGTCCGACGCCCTTCGTAGCCTCGATGTGCGATGCAGGGCAGCTGGACGATTCGTCCGTGCCCGCACGGCGAGGTGCGGCGGCTCGTGCAGGAGCTCGGACTCCACGAGGTCACCGCGTCGGTGCTCGTGCGGCGCGGGTACGCCGACCCCGACGCGGCGCGCGCGTTCCTCGCGGCGGCGCTGCCCGGGCACGACCCGTTCCTGCTCGGCGACATGGAGGCTGCCGTCGCACGCATCCGCCTCGCGGTCGAGCGCCGCGAGCGGATCTGCGTCCACGGCGACTACGACGTCGACGGGATCTGCGCGACGACGCTCGCCGTCCTGACCCTCCGCGGGCTCGGCGCCGAGGTCGACTGGCACCTGCCGAGCCGCTTCGACGAGGGCTACGGCGTCAGCTCCGGGACGATCGCGCGGCTCGCGGAGGAGGGCTGCGGCCTCGTCGTGACCGTCGACTGCGGCATCACCGCGGTGAAGGAGGTCGCCGAGGCGAAGGCGCTCGGGCTCGACGCCGTCGTCACCGACCACCATCGCCCCGGCGCCGAGCTCCCCGACTGCCCCGTGGTCGCCACGCGGCCGTCCGACTACCCGTTCCCCGAGCTCTGCGGGACGGGCGTCGTCTTCAAGCTCGCCGAGGCGCTCGGCGTCGACGCGACGCCGCACCTCGACCTCGTCGCGCTCGCGACGATCGCCGACGTCGTGCCGCTCGTCGACGAGAACCGCGCGCTCGCCACGCTCGGGCTCCGGGCGCTCGCCCGCACCCGCAAGCCGGGCGTGCGTGCGCTCATGCGGTCGGCCCACGTCGATCCGGCGGCGGTCGACGCCGGCGCCGTCGGGTTCCGGCTGGCACCGCGGATCAACGCCGCCGGCCGGCTCGGCCACCCCGGCGCCGCGCTCGACCTGATCCTCACGGAGGACGAGGAGGAGGCGACGCGGCTCGCCGCGCGCCTCGAGGAGCTGAACCGCGAGCGCCAGCAGGTCGAGGACCGCATCCTGCGCGCCGCCGTGGCCGAGGTCGAGTCGTGGCCCGAGGCGAAGCGGCGCCGCCGCGGCTACGTGATCGCGGGCGCGGACTGGCACGAGGGGGTGATCGGCATCGTCGCCTCGCGCCTCGTCGAGCGCTTCAACCGCCCCGTCGTGCTGATCGCCGGCACGGACGACCTCTGGAAGGGATCGGGCCGGTCGGTGGCGGCGTTCGACCTCCACGGCGCGCTCGGCGCGTGCGCGGAGCACCTCGAGCGCTTCGGCGGGCACCGCGCCGCGGCGGGGCTGTCGATCCGGCCCGAGCACGTGGAGGCGTTCGCCGACGCGTTCGCGCGCCACGCCGACGCCGTGCTCGACGACGAGCAGCTCGTGCCGCTCACGCCCGTCGACGTCGTGCTCCCGCGCGGTGCGGAGCTGACCCTGGAGCTGTGCACGGAGCTGCGGCGGCTGGCGCCGTTCGGGCTCGGCAACCCCGACGTGACGCTGCTCGCGCCCGGGTGCGAGCTCGACGCCCTCGCGACGGTGGGCGAGGGGAAGCACCTGCGGTTCCGCGTCCGGCGGGAGGGACGTGACGCCGGGGGCGCGATCGCGTTCGGGCTCGGCGGCCAGCTCGACCGCTTCCGCCGCGAGGGCCACTACGACGTCGCGTTCCGCCTCGAGGAGAACCGCTGGAACGGGACCGTCGCGCCGCAGCTGACGGTGCGCCGGATCTTCGACGCCGACGACCGCTTCGACGGCCTCCGCGACTGGCTCGTCGCGGAGTACCGCAAGCCTGCGGAGGCCCGGCATCCCGACGCGACCGCGATCTTCGCCGAGCTCGAGATCGCCGAGACGGGGCTCGGCAGGCGGCACCTGCTCGAATCGGAGCGCTTCCGCGCGCTCCTCGCCGGCGACACGGCGCTCGCACGGGCCGCGTGACCGTCCGTCCGGCGCGCGACGCCGAATGGCCGGACGTCCTCGAGATCCACCGGCGCGCGTTCGGCAGCGACGTGGAGCCGAGGATGGCGGACGACGTCCGTGCGAGCGACGGCTTCGTCCCCGCGCTCTCGCTCGTGGCGGAGGACGACGAGGCGCTCGTCGGCCACGTGCTCACGAGCTGGGTCGGGCTGCAGGGGTCGCCGCGGCGCCTGCTCCAGCTCGGGCCGATCGCCGTCGTCCCCGAGCACCAGGGGCGCGGGATCGGCTCGGCGCTCGTGCGCGCGACGCTCGAGGCGGTCCGCGCGCTCGGGGAGCCGCTCGTGCTGCTCGAGGGCGATCCGGGCTACTACCGGCGCTTCGGCTTCGTCCGTGCCGACGAGCTCGGACTGCTGCCGCCGCCGGAGGCGCTCCACGACTGGGCGTTCCAGGTCGCCGTGCTCGACGACGACGCCGAGGTGCCGCAGGGCCGCGTCGTCTACCCGCCGACGTTCCTCCACTAGCGCGCAGCGTCAGGCTCCGGGCAGGGCCGTCCGGGTCAGGCGCGGGCGCCGAGCGAGAGCCGCCCCGCCCGGCGCGCCGGCAGCCGCCGCTCGCCCGCAACGCCGTCGACCGTCGCCAGCAGGCGCGCCACAGCGAGCAGCGCGCGGCGCTCCCGGTAGGTCCGAATCCAGCGCACGTCGCCCTCCGTTCCCGACGCCGACGCCGATCCCTCCCCCGCGGTTGCGGCGGGGAGGGCACCGCAGAACCCCTGAGTACACTGCGTTCATGTCGGTCGTCGAGGCTCACGGGAAGCATCAGCACCTGCTCGACGAGCTGCTCGCGGACGTCGCGGCCTACAACCCGGGCGCCGACCGCGACCTGATCACCCGGGCCTTCGACCGGGCCGTGCACGCCCACGAAGGGCAGCGCCGGCGCAGCGGCGAGGACTTCGTCGTGCACCCGCTCGGCGTCGCCCGCATCTGCGCCACGCTCCGCCTCGACGACCCGACGATCGCCGCCGCGCTGCTCCACGACACGGTCGAGGACACGGAGACGGACGTCGACGACCTGCGCGCGGAGTTCGGCGACGAGGTGGCGAAGCTCGTCGAGGGCGTGACGAAGCTGACCCGGATCCAGTTCCAGAGCCGCGAGCAGGCGGAGGCCGAGAACTACCGGAAGATGATCGTCGCGATGGCCGAGGACGTCCGGGTGATCCTGATCAAGCTGGCGGACCGCCTCCACAACATGCGGACGATCGAGTACCTCGGCAAGCAGAAGCAGGTGCAGAAGGCGAAGGAGACGCTCGAGGTCTACGCGCCGCTCGCGCACCGGCTCGGGATCCACGCGGTGAAGTGGGAGCTCGAGGACCTCTCCTTCCAGACGCTCCACCCGCGGAAGTACGAGGAGATCAAGGCGATGGTCGCCGAGCGGCGAGCCGACCGCGAGGACCACGTCGAGAAGGCCGCCGAGCTGCTCTCCGCCGAGCTCGAGAAGGTCGACATCCCCGCGGAGATCGCCGGGCGCGCGAAGCACTTCTACTCCATCTACGAGAAGATGGCGAAGAAGGGCCGCGCCTTCAACGAGATCTACGACCTCACCGCGATGCGCGTGATCGTCGAGCGCTCGGACGAGGAGGGCACGCGCGACTGCTACGGCGCCCTTGGCCTCATCCACTCGCTCTGGAAGCCGATGCCCGGGCGCTTCAAGGACTTCGTCGCGATGCCGAAGGCGAACCGGTACCGCTCGCTGCACACGACGGTGATCGGGCCCGAGGGCCGACCGCTCGAGATCCAGATCCGCACCCGCGAGATGCACGAGCTCGCCGAGCTCGGGATCGCCGCGCACTGGGCGTACAAGGCCGGGAAGCGCCAGGCCGACGACGCGTGGCTCACGTGGGTGAAGCAGCTGATGGAGTCGACCGACGACGGCGACCACGGCGAGTTCATGCGCTCCATGCGCGCCGACCTGTTCGACGACGAGGTCTACGTGTTCACGCCGAAGGGCGAGGTGAAGACGCTGCCCGCGGGGGCGACCCCGATCGACTTCGCGTACGCCGTGCACACCGACGTCGGCCACCGCACCGTGGGCGCGAAGGTGAACGGGCGGATCGTGCCGCTGCACTACCGCCTGCAGAACAGCGACATCGTCGAGATCCTCACGCAGAAGCAGGGCCGCGGCCCGTCGCGCGACTGGCTGTCGCTCGCGAAGTCGTCGCGCGCGCGGAACAAGATCCGCCAGTTCTTCTCGCGCGAGAACCGCGAGGAGAGCGAGCGGAAGGGGCGCGAGGCGCTCGAGGCGTCGCTGAAGGCGCAGAACCTGCCGTACCGCAAGCTCGCCGGGTCGTCGGTGCTCGCGCAGGTGATCCGCGAGTCGGGGTTCAAGAAGGCCGAGGACTTCTACCTCGCGCTCGGCGAGGGGAAGCTCCAGGCGGCGAAGATCGTCGAGAAGGTCCTCCAGCGGCTGAAGACGGACGAGGTCGCGGAGGAGGAGGCGGTCCCGCTCAAGCAGCCGAAGGCGAAGCGGGCCACGGCCGGCGGAAGCCTCGGCATCCGCGTGATCGGGGTCGACGACGTGCTCGTCCGCGTCGCGAAGTGCTGCAACCCCGTCCCGGGCGATCCGATCGAGGGCTACATCTCGCTCGGGCGCGGGATCACCGTCCACCGCGCCGACTGCCCCAACGTCAAGTCGCTCAAGCGCAACCCCGAGCGGTTCACGCCCGTGGAGTGGGAGGGCGGCGCGAGCACGAGCTTCCGCGTCCAGATCGCCGTCCAGTCGTGGGACCGCCCGCGGCTCCTCGAGGACGTCGCCCGGACGTTCGCCGAGCACGGTGCGAACATCGTCGAGTACGGCGGCCATGTGGAGGATCAGCTCGCGCGCAACTGGTACACGGCCGAGGTGGGCGACATCCAGGCGCTGCGCTCGCTGCTCACCGCGCTGCGCGGGATCGACTCGGTCTTCGACGCGTACCGCGTCACGCCGTCGTGATGCAGATCCCGCGGGTCGCCGCCGCCGGCTTCGGGGCGGCGGCGGACGCGTACGAGCGAGCGCGGCCCGGCTACCCCGAGCAGGCGGTCGCGTGGTTCGGCGAGCGCCTCGGGATCGGTCCGGGACGGACCGTGCTCGACCTCGCCGCGGGCACGGGAAAGCTCACGCGGTCGCTCGTCCCGCTCGGCGCGCGCGTCGTCGCGGTCGAGCCCGTCGCCGCGATGCGCGCGAAGCTCGCCGAGGCGCTCCCGGAGCTCGACGCGATCGAGGGGACGGCCGAGGCGATCCCGCTCGCCGACGCCGCGGTCGACGCCGTCGTCGTCGCGCAGGCGTTCCACTGGTTCGACGCGCCGGTCGCGCTCCGCGAGATCCACCGCGTCCTCGTGCCGGGCGGTGGGCTGGGGCTGGTCTGGAACTCGCGCGACGACGAGGACGAGCTGAACCGGCGGACACGGGAGTTGCTGGCGCCGTACCAGGGCGAGGTCTCGCGCCACTCCGAGCTCGACGTGGTGGACGAGCTCGCCCGCTCCGGGCGCTTCGGCCCCGTCGACTCGCGGACGTGGCCGTTCGAGCAGCTGCTCGACCTCGAGACGTTCGTCGACCGGATCGCGTCGACGAGCTACGTGGCCGACCTGCCGCCGGTCGAGCGCGAGGCCCTGCTCGACGAGTTCCGCGAGCTCGGGGGTCGAGCGGGGGATCCGATCGTCGTCCGCTACGTGACGCAGGCCTTCGCCGCCGACCGGACCTGAAGATCCCTCGTCCGAGGGATCTTGCCCGGTCACCCGAACGGGCTAGGCCGAGCGGTACCGGCCGATTTGCAGGAATTTCCTGCGAACAAAGTTCCCCCGTTCGAGTGATCGTGCGCGCGGACGAGGGGGTAGCCCGGACGAGGGATGGGCAACGGCGCAGGCCGCGACTACAACGTGCCCAGGGGAGAGGGCACAGACGCTGCGGCGCCCGCCCGCGAGGATTCGGGCGGGCGCGCGGCCCTGAACCGGGAGGGGCCGCCGCCGTTTGCGGCGCGGCGGCGGCCCCGTCCCTCTCCCCGGCGACGTGCGGTGACTGTCCCTCGGTCTGTCACCCGGCGGTTCGCGGCGGGCGCGCCGGCGTCAGTACACGAACGGCAGCTCGAGGTAGTGCACGCGTTCCGGCTCGACCACGAAGACGACCCCGCTCCGCATCGGGAACGGGCCGCCGGTGTACTTCTCCGAGATCCGGTCGATCGTCCGCAGCGCCTCCTCGCCCTCGCGCGTCTCGACGACGCGCCCGCGAAGCTGCGCCGTCCGGTACGGGTGCCCGAGGTCGATCAGGGAGATCGCGACGCGTGGGTCGGCGGCGAGGTTCCGGGCCTTCCGCGACCCGGGCTGGGTGAAGAAGCAGAGGCGGTCGCCCTCGCGCAGGATCCAGACGGGGACGCTGTGCGGCGCCCCCGACGGCAGCACCGTCGCGACGTGCGCGAAGTTGCGGCCGTCGACGACGGCGCGGACGTCGTCGGGCAGGGTCACGGGCTCCATCGGTCACCTCCAAGGGTCGGGGACGGAAGCACGGGCAGGAGCGGCGTCACGTCGCGAGATCCGCCCCCTCGAACGCGAGGACGGCGGCGCGGTAGCCGTCGGGCACCGCGACGGCACGGCGGTCGGCGAAGTCGACGAGCACCAGGATCTGCGTCGCCGTCACCATCAGCGCGTCGTCGGCGACGCGGTACGCCTCGTGCTCGTAGGTGACGCTCGTGCGGCCGATGCGCGCGATGCGGACGAAGACCTCGAGAAGGTCGTCGAACCGGGCCGGCGCGTGGTACTCGAGGCTCGCCGCGCGCATCACGAACTCGCCGCCGGCCACGTCGAGCCCCGGTCGGAGCCCGATGTGCCGCTGGTACTCGACGCGCGAGTGGTCGAAGTAGGGCAGATACCGGCCGTAGTAGACGATTCCCTGCGCGTCGGTGTCCGAGAACCAGACACGGGCGAGCGCGGAGTACTTGAACGGCGGCTTGCGGTCGGTGACGCGACCGAGCTCGGGTGCCTCGGTCACGAGCGGATGACGCCGAGCACCTCGTCGCGACGCCGCTCCATCAGCTCCTCGGAGCCGATCGCCTCGAGGTTCAGCCGGAGCAGCGGCTCCGTGTTCGACGGCCGCACGTTGAAGTGCCAGTCCTCGGCCTCGACGGAGACGCCGTCGAGGTGCGAGACGCGGCCCTGCGGCGCGAACCGCTCCTCGAGCGCGCGGAGCTTCCCGTCGACGTCGTCGACGCGCGTGTTGATCTCGCCCGTGAGGAAGTAGTGCGACCGGAGCGGACGCAGGAGCTCCGAGAGCCGCTCGCCACGCTTCGAGAGCAGCTCGAGCATCAGCAGGAACGG
>JBLNEO010000173.1:0-11357 GCA_050262775.1 Pseudomonadota bacterium
AGCTCGACCTCCTGCGCGGCCGTCAGCAGCTCCACCTTCCCGATGTCCTTCAGGAACAGCTGCAGCGCGTCGGTGGAGACTTCGCGCGCGACGGCGACCGGCTCCTCCTCCTCGACGGCACGGCCGACGACGTCGATGTGCATCTCGTCGAGCGTGCGGTAGAAGTCGTCCACGGTCCCGGCGTCGACCTCGAGATCGCCCAGCGCGACGGCGATCTCCTCCGCGCTCAGCGAGCCGGCCCGCTCCGCCGCGTCGAGCAGCCCCTTGGCCTCGTCGGTCTCGAGCAGCTCCGAGAGACCGATCCCCTGCGCCGCGACCCCTTCCCCTCCGCTCACTCCGACTCCCCCTCGGATTCGCGCGTTTGACTCAGAATATGCGACTTTGTGACAACGTCAACATGGCCGATCGGCCGCGAACTGTCGCACGTGCGGCGCCCGAGCGCCATGGGCCGAGCGACCTATCTGTTCCGTCAGTCAGTCCCACTGCTCCCGAGACGCGCCAGGAAGCGCTTCGCTTCCCTCGCGGCGGGATCGGTCGGGTCGAGTCGCGCCGCCCGCCGCAGCTGCGTCTTCCCCTCGTCGAGCGCGCCCGTCCAGAGCAGCAGGAGGCCGAGGTGGAAGCGCACGGTGGGTGCGTCCGGGAAGCGGCGCGAGAGGGGGCCGAGGCGCGAGAACGCCGGGGTGGGGTCGTCCTTGTCGAACCGCACGACCGCGGCCGCGACCTGCGCCTCCGGGTTCGACGGCGCCAGCGCCGCCGCCGCGTCGTAGACCCGCCGGGCCGACAGCGGGCGCCCGAGCCGCTGCAGCGCGGCCCCGTAGCGCAGGCGTGCGTCGACGTCGTCGCCCTGCGCCGCGCGACGGAGCGCCGCCAGCTGCCGGTCGGCCGGCAGGCGCGCGAGGCGGGGCGGCATGGTCGCGTTCGGGACGAACACGGGCAGTCCTCGCGGGCTGTTCGGGTGGAGCAGGTCGTCCGCGCGCACCGCCGAGAGCGAGTCCGGCTCGACGCGCTGCGCGCGGCGCCACACCTCGACCGCCTCGGCCCGCCGCCCCGACCAGAAGAGCGCGAACCCGAGGTTGAGCCGGACGAGCGCGCTCCTCGGGTGCGCGCGGGCGAGCGCGCGCAACGCCGCGAGGGAGCCCCGCGGCCAGCGCGCGAGCGCAAGCCCGACACGCGCCTCGGTCGAGTCGTGGCGCGCGAACAGCCCGGCGGCCTTCGCGGCGGCGCCGTCGGCGACGAGCCGCTCGCCGCGGCGGAGATCGCGCGCCTCCGCGTCCGTGCGGACGCCGAGGTCGAGCAGGAGCGGCGGCCGGCCCTGGGGTCGCGCCGTCGCGGTCGCCGCGGCGGTTTCGGCACCGTCGGTCTGGAGCAGGACCGCGCCCACGACGACGGCGGCCGCGGCCGCGGCCACCGAGACGACGAGGACGGCGATCCGCGTGCGCGGGCTCACGCCTCCGAGCGTAGCCCGGCACCGACTCGCTATCTTTCGGAAAGCGATGCCGAGCTACCGCGAGCTCCTCCAGCAGGTGAAGGCCGAGATCGAGGAGATCTCGACCGCCGACGCCGTCGCCCGCGCCGACGGGCCGCTCTTCCTGGACATCCGCGAGCAGGACGAGTGGGACGAAGGACACATCCCCGGCGCGATCCACGTCCCGCGCGGGAACCTCGAGTCGCGCGTCGAGAGCCTCGTCCCCGACCGCAGCCGCTCGATCGTCGTCTACTGCGCCGCGGGCGCACGCTCGGCCTTCGCGGCGAAGACGCTCGGCGAGCTGGGCTACCTCGACGTGCAGTCGATGGCCGGCGGGTACACCGACTGGAAGCGCAACGGCTTCCCCACGCAGCTCCCGCGGACGCTCTCGCCCGAGCAGCGCAGCCGGTACTCGCGGCACCTCCTGATCCCCGAGGTCGGCGAGGAGGGACAGCAGAAGCTGCTCGACGCGCGCATGCTGCTGATCGGCGCCGGCGGCCTCGGCTCACCCGCGTCGCTCTACCTTGCCGCCGCCGGCGTCGGGCGCCTCGGGATCGTCGACGCCGACGTCGTCGACGCGTCGAACCTCCAGCGGCAGATCGTCCACTCGACCGACACGCTCGGCGCGCTGAAGGTCGAGTCGGCGAAGCGCACGATCGAGGCGCTCAACCCCGACGTGGACGTCGTCGCCTACGCCGAGCGCCTCACCTCCGAGAACGTCGACCGGATCCTCGCGGACGGCTGGGACGTGATCGTCGACGGCGCCGACAACTTCCCGACCCGGTACCTCGTGAACGACGCCTCCGTCTGGCACGGGATCCCGGTCGTCCACGGCTCGATCTACCGCTTCGACGGCCAGGTGACCGTCTTCGCGCCCAACGAGGGGCCGTGCTACCGCTGCCTCTTCCCGCAGCCGCCGCCGCCCGAGCTCGCGCCGTCGTGCGCCGAGGGCGGCGTCCGCGGCGTGCTGCCGGGGATCGTCGGCTCGCTGCAGGCGAACGAGGCGCTGAAGCTCGCCCTGGGGGCGGGCGACTCGCTCGTCGGCCGGCTGCTGCTGTTCGACGCGCTCCACACGGAGTTCACCGAGGTGTCGCTCCGCCGCGACCCGGCGTGCCCGGTGTGCGGCGAGCACCCGACGATCACCGAGTACGTCGACTACGTGGAGTTCTGCGCGAACCCGAGGACGATCGCGTGACCCTCGTGCGCATCCCCCCCACGCTCCGCGCCGAGGTCGGCGGGGAGCGCCAGCTCGAGGCGAGCGGCGACACCGTCCGCGCCGTGCTCGAGCAGGTCACGGGCCGCCACCCCGCGCTCGGCGAGCGCATCTGGGAGGACGGCGGCGTCGCGGAGTTCGTGAACGTCTACGTCGACGGCGAGGACGTGCGCACGCTCGACGGGCTCGACACCCCCGTGCGCGACGGCGCGACGCTCATCCTCCTGCCGGCGATGGCAGGCGGGACGTGCTGAAGACCGCCGACTCGCTCCTCCAGCTCGTCGGCCACACCCCGCTCGTCGAGCTGACGCGCCTCACGCCGAAGCCGGGCGTGCGCCTGTACGCGAAGCTCGAGGGCGCGAACCCGACCGGGTCGATCAAGGACCGCGTCGCCAAGTCGATGATCGAGGCGGCCGAGGCCTCGGGCGAGCTCGAGCCCGGGCGCGCGCTCCTCGAGCCGACGAGCGGCAACACGGGGATCTCGCTCGCGCTGATCGCGAAGCTGAAGGGCTACCCGCTCACGTGCGTGATGCCCGAGAACGCGACGCCGGAGCGGATCCGCCTGCTGCGGCTCTTCGGCGCGGAGATCGTCTTCACGCCCGGCGAGGAGGGCTCGAACGGCGCCGTGCGGCGCGCGCTCGAGCTGGCGGAGCGGGACTCCCGCTTCTTCATGCCGTTCCAGTACGCGAACGAGGCGAACCCGCGCGCGCACTACGAGGGCACGGGCGCCGAGATCGCGGAGGCGCTCGACCGCGTCGACGTCCTCGTCGCCGGCCTCGGCACCGGCGGGACGCTGATGGGCGCCGGGGCGCGCCTGCGCGAGGCGTTCCCGGACGTGGTCGTCGCCGCGGCCGAGCCGCTTCCCGGCGACCCCGTGATGGGACTGCGGTCGCTCGAGGACGGGTACGTCCCGCCGATCCTCGACGTCTCGAAGCTCGACCGGAAGGTGCTCGTCTCGAACGAGGAGTCGGTGACGGCGCTGCGGGCGCTGCTCGACGCCGAGGGCATCTTCGCCGGCGTGTCCTCGGGCGCCGTGATGCACGTGGCGCGGCGGCTCGCCGCGGAGCTCGACGAAGGCGTCGTCGTCTGCGTGCTCGCCGACGGCGGCTGGAAGTACCTCTCGGCGCCGTTCTGGGACGCCGCCGACGTCGAGGAGTCGATGGAGCGAACCGTCTGGTGGTGATCCCCGACCGCATCCGGCGCGAGCTCGTCGAGCACGCGCGCGCGGAGGAGCCCAACGAGGCCTGCGGCCTGATCGCCTTCCGGGAGGGCGTGGCCGAGCGCTACGTCCCCGGCGTCAACGAGGAGCCCTCGCCGTACTCGTTCAAGCTGGGCCTGGACGACCCAGAGATCTGGTTCCTCGAGGACGAGGGATACGAGCTCGGCGTGTTCCACTCGCACCTCTCCTCGCCGCCGCGGCCGTCGCGCACCGACGTCGAGAACATCGGCCTGTGGGAGGGGAAGCCGTACGTGATCCTGTGCCTGCGGACCGGCGACCTCGCGGCGTGGAGGATCGCGGGCAGGCGCATCGGGGAGCTCGCGCTGACGGCGTAGCTGTCCAGCAATTGTCCGGTACGCTCGGCTCGTGCGCTGGGCCACCGCTCTCGTCTCCCGCCGCGGCCAGTGGGCCGCGATCGCGGTCTGGATCGCCCTCGCCGCCGGGCTCGGGCAGCTGCAGCCGAAGCTCGCGGACGCGACGGAGAACGACACGGCGTCGTTCCTCCCGTCGAGCGCGGAGTCGACCGAGGTCTCGACGCTCCTCTCCGAGCGGTTCCGGTCGGGCGGCGTCACGCCGGCGTTCCTCGTCGGGACGCCCGAGCAGGTCGGCGACGGGCCCGGAACGGTCGTCGCAGCGGGCGGCGACGTGGCCTACCGCATCGTGCCGCTGCGCGGCGAGACGGCCGAGGAGCTCCAGGCGGCCGTCGACGACCTGCGGGACGGGACGGACGCGTACGTCACGGGCCCGGCCGGGCTGCTCGTCGACGCGATCGAGGTCTTCGGGAGCATCGACGCGACGCTGCTGATCGCGACGTCGCTGCTCGTCCTCGTGCTGCTCGTCGCCATCTACCGGAGCCCGTTCGTCGCGCTCGTGCCGCTCGTCGTCGTCGCGATCGCCTATGCCGTCACGGCGGGGATCGTCTACCTGCTGGCGACGCAGGCAGGGCTCGGCGTCAACGGCCAGGCGACGGGGATCCTCATCATCCTCATGTTCGGCGCGGGCACCGATTACTGCCTCCTGCTCGTCGCACGCTTCCGCGAGGAGCTCGGACGGGAGCCCGACGCGCGGCTCGCGATGGGGACGACGGTGCGGCAGACGGCGCCTGCGATCCTCTCGAGCGGCGGCACGGTCGCGCTGGGGCTCCTCGTGCTCGTGCTCGCCGACTTCGCGTCGACGCGGACGATCGGCTGGGTCTCCGCGATCGGGATCCTCGTCACGATGGCGGCCGGGCTGACGCTCCTCCCCGCGATCCTGCTCGCGCTCGGCCGTCGCGCCTTCTGGCCCGCCGTCCCGCGCGCGGGGGAGGTCTCGCCGCGCAGCGGCCGCGTCTGGCGCCGGATCGGCGGCTTCGTCGGCCGGCGCCCGTGGGTGTCGCTCGCGATCTCGGTGCCGCTCCTCTTCGGCACGCTCGGCAACCTCGTCGACCTGCCCGGGCTCGCGCTCGCCGAGAGCTTCCGCGGCGAGACGGAGTCGGCGCAGGGCGTGGCGCTGCTCGAGCGGGCCGTGCCCGGCGGGGTGCTCGCGCCGACGGACGTCGTCGCGCCGGCCGCCGACGCCGATCGCGCCGCCGCCGCGCTCCGTGCCGTGGACGGCGTGCTGTCGGTGCGTCCCGCGGGCCGGAGCGACGACGGGGGGCTCGCGCGGCTGACGGTGACGCTCGAGCCCGACCCCTACTCGGACGAGGCGATCGCGCTCGTGGACGACCTCCGGGCGGCGGTGCCGCCGGGGACGCTCGTCGGCGGCGCGACCGCCGAGGAGGCGGACGGGCGCTCGACGTCGCGGCGGGACTTCCTCGTGATCGCCCCGGTCGCGCTGGCCGTGATCTTCGTCGTGCTCGTGCTGCTGCTCCGGTCGCTCGTCGCACCGCTGGTGCTCGTCGCGAGCCAGGTGCTGACCTTCGCCGCGACCCTCGGGCTCGCCGTCCTCTCGTTCCGGTGGCTGTTCGACTCGCCCGGCTCGGACGCGTCGCTCCCGACGCTCGTCTTCGTCTTCACCGTCGCGCTCGGCATCGACTACTCGATCTTCCTGATGGCGCGCGTGCGCGAGGAGGTCGAGCGCCGCGGCAGCCACCACGACGGCGTCGTCGCCGGGCTCGTCGGCACCGGCGGCGTGATCACGAGCGCGGGGGTCATCCTCGCCGGAACCTTCCTCGTGCTGATGCTGCTCCCGCTCGAGCCGCTGTTCCAGCTCGGGTTCGCGATCGCGGTCGGCGTCGTCATCGACACCTTCGTCGTGCGGACGCTCGTCGTGCCCGCCGCCGTGCTCCTGCTCGGACGGCGCACGTGGTGGCCGGGGGCGCTAGCCCGCGAGCAGCCGCAGGTCGTCCGCTGACAGCTCGACGCGTCCCGCGGCGACGTTCTCCTCGAGGTGCGCGAGCGAGGACGTCCCCGGGATCGGGCAGACGACCGGCGAGCGGTGCAGGAGCCAGGCGATCGCGACCTGTGCCGGCGTCGCCCCGTGCCGCTCGGCGACGCGCGCGAGCGGCCCGCCGGCCTCCGTGAGGGGGCCGGCGGCGAGCGGGAACCAGGGCAGGAACGCGATCCCCCAGCGGTCGCAGGCCTCGACGACGTCCTCCCACTGGCGGTCGGCCACCGAGTAGCGGTTCTGCACCGAGGCGATCGGGACGATCGCGCGTGCCCGCTCGAGCTGCTCCACGGACACGTTCGAGAGCCCGACGTACCGGATCTTCCCCTCGTCCCGCAGGTCGCGCAGCGTCCCCACCGACTCCTCGAACGGGACGGCGGGATCGGGACGGTGGAGCTGGTAGAGATCGATCCGGTCGAGCCGGAGCCGGAGCAGCGAGCCCTCGCACGCCTCGCGCAGGTGCTCCGGGCGCCCGTCGGGCGGCCAGGAGGAGCTGCGGTCGTGGACCAGGCCGCCCTTCGTCGCGATCACGAGGCCGTCCGGGTACGGGTGGAGCGCCTCCGCGATCTGGAGCTCGTTCACGTGCGGCCCGTACGAGTCGGCGGTGTCGATCAGCGTCACGCCGAGCTCGACCGCGCGGCGGAGGACCGCGAGCGCGTTCCCGCGGTCGTCGGGCCAGCCGATGATCCCCGGCCCGCAGAGGCGCATGGCGCCGTAACCGAGCCTGCGGACCTCGAGCTCGCCTGCGACCCGGAACGTGCCGGGGACGGTCACCCGTCGGCCGCTCGGCGCTCGGCCTCGGCGACGCCCTCGTGCATCTCGCCGACCGGCTCCGGGAACCGGACCTCGAGCCGCTCGATCCGCGATCCCTCGATCCGGAGCACCGTGAACGCGACGCCGTCGTGCTCGACGGCGTCGCCCTCCTCGGGCGCGCGACCGAGCTCGCCGAAGACGAACCCCGCGATCGTGTGGTAGTCCTCCATCGGCAGCGCGCAGCCGAACTGCTCGTTGAAGTCGTCGATCGGGAAGACGCCGTCGATGCGCACCGTGCGGTCGTCGACGCGCTCGACGGACTCGTCCGGCAGGTCGAACTCGTCCTCGATCTCGCCGACGATCTCCTCCAGCAGGTCCTCGAGCGTGACGATGCCCTGCATCGCCCCGTACTCGTCGACGACGATCGCCATGTGCTGCTTCTCGCGGCGGAAGTCGGCGAGGAGCGCGGCGAGGTCCTTCGTCTCCGGGATGAAGAACGGCGCCCGGAGCAGCTGCTCGAGCTCGACCTTCGCGATCCCGCGGTCGTTCAGCGCCGAGAACAGGTCGCGCACGTGGAGGACGCCGACGATCTCGTCGAGCGAGCCGCGGTAGGCCGGGTAGCGCGTGTACGGCGAGTCGACCAGCGACCGCAGCGCCTCCTCCGCGGGGAGGTCGACGGAGATCGCGACGACGTCCGGCCGGTGCACCATCACCTCGTCGGCCTCCTTGCCGGCGAAGCCGAAGACGCGGTAGAGCATCTCCTCCTCCGCCTGCTCGAACTCGCCGACGTCCTCGGCGGCGGCGATCGACTGGCGGATGTCCTCGCGGGTGAGCATGTGCATCCCGGCCGGCGCCGGTTCGACGCCGAAGAGGCCCGTGACGGCGCGCGCCGAGTGGTCGAGGACCCACACGAGCGGCTTCGCGATCCGCGAGAGCACGTCGATCGGCTGGGCGAGCGCGACGGCGATCGCCTCCGACTTCGCGAGGGAGAGCGCCTTCGGGACGAGCTCCCCGATCACGACGCTGAGGTACGTCAGCACGAGGAAGGCGATCACGAACGAGAGCGTCCGCGGCATCGCCTCGGGCAGGAGGTCGGAGACGACGGGCTCGCCGAGGGCACCGAGCAGGATCCCGAAGAGCGTGATCCCGACCTGGACCGTGCTGATGAAGCGGACGGGCTCGTCCATCAATCCGATCGCGACGCGTGCGGAGCGGCTGCCGCGCTCGGCCCGTTCCTCGAGGCGCGTCCGGCGCGCGGTCACGAGTGCGTACTCGGCCGCGACGAACACCGCATTCCCGAGCACGAGCCCGAACACGGCGAGGATGCGGAGGACGTCGCTCACGCCCGGCCTTCCCGGGCGCGGCTACTGGGCGGCAGGTCGTCGTCCAACGGTCGTCGGAGTGTAGCGCTCAGGTCGGCTTCCCTAGCGGCGCCAGCGGACGGCGCCGTCCTCCTCGAGTCGCTCCGCGCGGCCCGCACGGCGAAGCCGCTCGAGGTGCGAGAGGGTCTCGGCGACGGCGAAGCGGCGGGCACCGGACGAGAGCCTTGCGCCGAAGAGGTCGTAGGAAACCTCGTAGCCCGTCCGCGGCCCCGCCGCGAGCGCGGCCTCGGTCGCGTCGAGGCGCTCCGCGTGATGGTCGACGAGCTCCTGCGCGCGGACGGCGGCGTCGCGGAGCGGCTCGCCGTGGCCGGGGTACACGAGCCGCGGCCCGAGGTCGACCGTGCGGCGCAGCGACTCGAGGTAGTCGCCCAGCGGGTCCGGACGCGAGTCCGGCCACAGACCGACCGTGGGCGTGATCCGGTCGAGGACGTGGTCGCCCGCGACGAGCTCGCCGTCGCGGACGAGGCAGAGGTGGCCGTCGGCGTGGCCCGGCATCGCGACGACGCGCCAGCCGGCGACGTCGTCGCCGACGCGGAGGGGCTCCGGATCCGGCTGGTAGCGGATGAACGGCGCGTAGAGCGACCCCTGCTCGATCAGCTCGTCCGCCGTCTCGGGCGGGACGCCGTGCGAGCGGAACCACTCGGAGATCCGATGCGGCCACTGCGGGTTGCCCCACACGTGCGCCGTCTGCTCGTAGTCGAGCTCGCCCTGGTACACCGCGGCGCCCGTGGCCTCGGCCGCCGGCGCCGCGCCGCCGACGTGATCGGGGTGCATGTGCGTGACGACGACCCGGACGACGGGCGCGTCGAGCTCCGCGGCCGCCGCCGCGATCCGCTCCGCCGTGTCCGGAAGCGCGAGCCCGGTGTCGACGAGCGTCCAGCCGTCGTCGCCGCGGAGGAGGTAGCCGTGGACGTGCCCCGGCCGTGTCGGCAGCGGGAACGTGAGGCGCCGGACGTCGGGCGCCAGCTCGAACGTGTGTTCTATCATCGCGGGATGCGGATCGAGTATCGCGAAGAGCCCTGCCGCTCTGCCCTCAACCGCGTCAAGGGAATGCCGTTCGACTGGTCGCTCAACCCGTACATGGGCTGCGTCCACCGCTGCACCTTCTGCTACGTCCGCGCGTTCGAGCACCGCGCCGACCGGCCGTTCGACGACCGCTACGGGAGCTCGATCCGGGTGAAGACGAACGTCGTCGAAGTGCTGCGGCGGGAGCTCGCCCGGCCGTCGTGGAAGCGGGAGGGGATCGCGATCGGGGCCGCGACCGACCCGTACCAGCCCGCGGAGGGGCGGTACCGCCTCACCCGCGGCTGCCTCGAGGTGCTCGCCCGGGCGTCGAACCCGTTCTCGCTGATCACGCGCGGCCCGATGATCGTCCGCGACGTCGACGTCCTGCAGGACGCCTCCCGTCGGGCGGACGTGTCGGTGACGTTCTCGGTGCCGACCCTCGACGAGGAGGTCTGGCGCCGGACGGAGCCCGGCACCGCGCATCCCCGCCAGCGGCTCCGGGCCCTCCGTGAGCTCGTCGAGGCGGGTGTCCGCGCGAGCGTCGGCATGGCGCCGATCCTGCCGGGGATCTCGGACCGGCCGGATCAGCTCGAGGCCGTCGTGCGCGCCGCGCGCGAGGCGGGCGCGGTCGGCCTCTGGGCGAACGTGCTCTCCCTCCGCCCCGGGACGCGCGAGCACTTCCTCGCCTGCCTCGAGCGCGACTGGCCGGAGGAGCTCGAGCGCTACGAGCGCCTGTACGCGGGCCGCGCCTACCTCACCGGCGAGGAGGCGGCCGCGCCGAAGCGCCTCGTCGCCGAGCTGCGCGCGCGCCACGGCGTCGGCGACCGGCGTCCCCTGCGGCTCTCGCCGCCGCCCGAGCCGGAGCAGCTCGAGCTCGCGGTCTGAGGAATTCGGCCGTCCCCGCCGAACACCGGCGTAGAATCGAGCGTCCGCCAGTGGAAAACGGATCCCCCCGCGAGATCACCTGCCTGATCGTCGACGACCACGAGGTCGTCCGCGAGGGCCTGCGGCTGTCGCTCTCCCGCGCGCCGTACATCCGGGTGATCGGCGAGGCGTCGGACGGCGAGTCCGCCGTCGCCCTCACCGAGCGACGTCGGCCCGACGTCGTGATCATGGACGTCCGCATGCCCGGGATGGACGGGCTCGAGGCCACGAAGCTGATCAGCGAGAAGGTGCCCGAGGCCGCCGTGCTCATCTTCACCGCGTACTCGGAGCGCTCGCTGCTCTCGCGCGGGCTCGAGTCCGGGGCGAAGGGCTACATCCTCAAGGAGGCGCCGCACCAGACGCTCGTCCGCGCCATCGAGAAGGTCGCGCAGGGCGAGGGCTACGTCGACCCGGCGCTGATGCCCGCCTTCCTCGCCGGCAAGGACCAGACCGACATGCTGACGACCCGCGAGCGGGAGATCCTCCAGCTGCTCGCGGACGGCATGTCGAACGCAGACGTCGCCCAGCGACTCTTCATCTCGCAGGAGACGGTCAAGAGCCACGTGCGGCACATCCTCACGAAGCTCGAGGCCGACACGCGCACGCACGCGGTCGCGATCGCCCTGCGCGAAGCGATCATTGACTGACGACGGGCTGGATCGGCTGATCGCGGCCGAGCAGGACGAGCGGCGGCGGATCGCGCTCTTCCTCCACGACGGGCCGGTGCAGTCCCTCTCCGGGATCGCGCTGATGCTCGACGCCGTCGTGGCGTCGATCGAGCACGGCAAGATCGACGAGGCGACGCGCGTGCTGCGCAGCGCCGCCGAGCGGCAGCGGACGACGATCCGCGAGCTGCGCGACCTCTCGTTCGCGCTCGAGCCGGTCGTGCTCCGCGACCAGGGGTTCGGCCCGGCGATCCAGGCGCTCGCCGAGCAGCTCGGGATCTCGCACGAGCTGAAGATCGAGCTCGACGTCGAGGCGGGCGACCGGCTCGGCGAGAAGGCCCAGATCGCGCTCTACACGATCATCCGC
>JBLNEO010000174.1:0-4294 GCA_050262775.1 Pseudomonadota bacterium
ACTGCGTCTCGCTGTACGAGCTCCACCAGTGGCTGCTCCGGCTGCGCCCGCCCGGGCTCGACTGGCGCGCACCCCCGAAGGCGCGAGAGGTGAAGGAGGAGACGACTGTGCGTCTCGCCGAGCTCCAGGCGGTGAAGGCACGCCTCGTGGGGGAGGGCCAGGAGCTGCTCGCGAACCTGCTCGAGTACCACCGGCGCGAGGAGAAGCCGCAGTGGTGGGAGTACTTCCACCACCGCGGGCTCGACGAGGAGGAGCTGCTCGACGACGGCGACACGATCGGCGGGCTGGAGCTCCAGGGGGAGCCGGTCGCCGACAAGCAGTCGTTCGTCTACACGTTCACGTTCCCGCCGCAGGAGCACAAGATCGGCGGCGAGGCGGTCGACCCGGCGACGGAGAAGGGCTACCACGTCACGGTCGACGACGAGCGCGGCACGGTGACGCTGCGGCGCGCCAAGCACCGGGCCGAAGAGCCGCTGCCGCAGGCGCTGACCCCGCCGCAGCCGCTGCAGACCTGGGTGCAGCGGGACGCGGTGCGGCGCTTCGCGCAGAACCGCGCCGCATACCCCGCGCTCGTCGACGTGCTCGAGCGTCGGCCTCCCCGAGCGACGCTCGACGCGGCGCTGGCAGAGGCCGCGCTCAGCGTCGACCGCAGCTACCTGTTCGTGCAGGGACCGCCGGGATCCGGCAAGACGTGGAACGGCGCGCGGATGGCGATCGCGCTGATGCAGGCCGGCCGGCGCGTCGGCGTCACCGCGCTCAGCCACCGCGCGATCCACAAGTTCCTCGACGACCTCGAGGAGGCGGCGATCGAGATCGGCTACTCGTTCCGGGGGCTGAAGAAGTGCGGCGGCAGCGACGGCTCACGGTTCGAGGGGCGCGGAATCGTCCAGAGCACCGAGTCCTACGACGAGCTGCGCGAGGACGACGTGCAGCTGCTGGCCGGCACGTCGTTCGCGTTCGCGCGTGACGAGTTCGACCAGCACCTCGACACGCTGTTCGTCGACGAGGGCGGCCAGTTCTCGCTCGCCGACGCGCTCGCGGTGGGCACCGCCGCGCGGAACCTGATCCTGCTCGGCGACCCCAACCAGCTGCCGCAGGTCTCCCAGGGATCGCACCCGCCCGGCGCCGAGGCCTCGGTCCTCGCGCACCTGCTCGACGAGGACGAGACGGTCCGGGAAGGCATGGGGATGTTCCTCGCGCAGACGTGGCGGCTGCGGCCGGAGGTGAACCGGTACGTCTCGCGGACGTTCTACGAGGGCCGGCTCGAGCCGGCGCCCGTCGCCGAGCGGCGGTCGGTCGCGCTCGGCAACGGCATCCGGTTCGTCCCGGTCGGCCACGTCGGGCACCGCCAGGCGGCGCCCGAGGAGGCGGCGGTCGTGCGCGACGAGATCGCGCGGCTGCTCGGCACCCCGTACGTCGACGAGCACGGCGAGCGGACGCTCGTCGAGGACGACTTCGTGGTCGTCTCGCCCTACAACGCGCACGTCCGCTGCCTGCGGCAGCACATCCCCGACCAGCGGATCCGGATCGGCACGGTGGACAAGTTCCAGGGCCAGCAGGCCGCCGTCGTCTTCTACTCGATGGCGAGCTCGAGCGGCGAGGACGTGCCGCGCGGGCTCGAGTTCCTGTTCTCGCGCAACCGGCTGAACGTCGCGGTGTCGCGTGCCAAGTGCCTCGCCTACGTCGTCGCCAGCCCGCGGCTGCTGGACGCCAGCTGCCGCACGATCGAGCAGATGCGGCTCGCGAATGCGCTGTGCGCGTTCGTGGAGACGGCCGAGCGCGAGCGCGCGAGGTGGTCGTTTCGTCGCGCGCCCTAGTCGGGCTCGTCGTCGGCGCCTTCGTCCCACCAGGCCGGGTCGTCGACCTCGTCCGGGTCGAGCTCGCCCTCCTCGAGGCTCTCCGCCTCCGAGTCGGGGTCGTCGTCCGTCGCGGTCAGGACGACGCCGCGCTCTCGGCCGGGAAGAACCGCGCGAGGCGCCACTCGCCCGGCGTCGCGATGGACGACCAGGCGTCGTAGATCGCGTCGCTCACCGTCGGGCCGCGGCCGACGCCGCGCCACGAGTCGCCCGCGGCGCGGAACTCGGTGACGAGGGCGATCGACGACCGCCGACGCGCCGGGCGGGGCGCCGGGAGCGGGACGGGCGGCCAGTGGTCGACTGCGGGAATCGTGTGCATGGGAGCAGCGTGCACGACACACGCGCGCTCCGCACCGGCGCCATCCGGCCAACGACGGTACGGCTCGCCTCCCCGTCACGCTGCCGCGGCGCATGGGCGAGGCCATACTCTCCCGCGGATGGCCGTCGCCCTCCTGATCCTGCTCGCGATCCTGCTCCTGCTCGTCCTGGGGTGGGTCGTCGTCGGGCTCGCGTTCAAGCTCCTCTGGTGGGTGCTCGTCGGGCTCGTGATCGGCGCGCTCGCGCGGCTGATCCTCCCGGGGCGGCAGGCGCTCGGGCTGCTCGCGACCGCCGGCGCCGGGATCGTCGGGGCGCTCGTCGGCGGGATCCTCGCGGACGCGCTCGACGTCGGCGGGATCCTCCAGTTCCTGCTCGCGGTCGTCGTCGCGGCCACCCTCGTGTACGTGCTCGAGCGCCGCGGCGGCGTCGCCGGCGCGTAGGGCGCTCAGAGCGCGCCGTCGGGAATCTCGCCCCGGTCGAGGCGGGCGACCTGCTCGGCCGTGAACGGGCTGTCGAACAGCTCCCGGCGCAGCTGAAACGCCCGGAACAGGTGCGCGATGTAGTGCATCCGCTGGTCGAGGTCGGCCCAGTCGCGGGCGGCGCAGTCGTCGGGCGCGGGCGGCGCCGGCTCGACGCGTCCGAGGAGGGCCGTCAGGTCGGCGAGCTCCGGCTCGCGGAGATCGTCGGGGAACGGGACGTCGAGGTGGCGGCCGAGGGCCAGCACGCGGCCGGGCAGGGAGAGGGTCATGAACGACTCGGTGATCACCTCGCGCGCGACCCGGGTCGCCGCCCGCTGGAGGCGCGTCGCGAGCACGTCCGCGAGCCCCGCAGCGGGGCGGCGGACGACGCCCCACCACCGCGGCGCCGACGGGAACAGCGCCTCGAGCGTGCGCAGGCCGAGCTGCTCGTTCGTCGCGTAGGCGGCGTCGAGCGCCTCCGCGATCTCCGGCTGCAGGCGCGTCTGCTCGTGGAAGCCGATCTCGAGGTTCGCGAGGAGCGCGAGCTCGGCCCGGAGCTTCGGGTCACGCTCGCGCCGGCGGCGCTCGTACCGCGCGAACGCCTGCCGCAGGTAGCGCTGCCCCTCCGGCGGATCACCTGAACGCAACGACTCGCGGAACCGTGCGAACGCCGGCGCGTCGGCCGACCCCGCCTCGAGGTAGCGCGCGAATGCGAGCCCGATCTCCGCGAACACCTTCAGGTTTCCGCGTGCCACGGCGTCGCTTGCACGCTCGAACGCGTCGAACGGCGTGTGCAGCCGCGCGGTCAGGCGGCCGAGCCGCGTCTCGGGCTGGAAGAGGCCGCGGCGCAGGAGCAGCCGCCACGGGTGCAGCAGCCGGCGGCGCCGGTCGAGGCGACGGGCGAGACGCTCCACGAGGTCTTCGCCCCGGATCGTCGACCCGGCCTGCCGCGACGCCCACGTCGCGTACGTGCACCAGTTCGCGCCGTCGCCGTCCCGCTCGGCGAGGGCGGCCGCCAGCTGCGAGTAGCACCGGGTGATCAGCAGGTTGCGAAGCACCGGACTGGGCACGGCCGCGATCCGCTGCACGTCGTCGACGGTCGGCACGGTCGACGCCGTCATGTCAGCGGCGTCGCGCGCGGAAGAGCGCGTCGAGTGCGACCCGCTCGCCGTCGGCCGTCTCGACCGGCCGGCGCACGACCTCGGCCCGCTCGACCTCGAGGCCGGTCTCCGCGACGTCTGCGGCGACGTCGTCCGCCGTGTACAGCACGGACGGATCGCGGGGCCCGCCGTGACCGCCGTCGAGGTTGCTGCTGTCGTGGGCGATCACGAGCAGCGTCCCGCCGGGGGCGACGGCGTCGGCGGCGCGCGCGAGGATCGCGCTCCGCTCCGGCTGCGGGACCTGGAGGTAGAGCGAGACGACGAGGTCGAACGCGCGCCGCGGCGGCCGGAACTCGAGCAGGTCGGCGTGCACCCATTCGACCTCGACGCCGCGACCGGCCGCGAGCCGCCGTGCCTTCCCGAGCGCGACGTCGGAGAAGTCGACCCCCGTCGCCTGCCAGCCCTGCTCCGCGAGCCACACGGCGTTGCGACCCTCGCCGCAGGCGAGGTCCAGGGCTCGTCCCGGCGGCAGCTCGCCTGCCTCCGCGACGAGGAACCGGTT
>JBLNEO010000175.1:0-22592 GCA_050262775.1 Pseudomonadota bacterium
CTCGTCTACCTCCCGCTGCTGCCCGTGCGCCTCGTCGAGCTGCTGCGGGACCGCGGGGTCGCGTTCGTCGAGGTGCCCGACGCGGAGTTCGACTCGATGGGCTGCAACGTGCTCGCGCTCGGTCCGCGCGCGGTGCTCGCGCTCGAGGGCAACCCGGAGACACGGCGCCGCCTGGAGGCGGCCGGCGTCGAGGTGCGGACGTACCGCGGCGAGGAGCTGTCGCGCAAGGGCGACGGCGGGCCGACGTGCCTGACGCGCCCGCTCGTGCGCGCCTAGGGCGTCCTGCGACGCAGCGTGGCGGCGCCGAGCCCGAGCGCGAGCAGGATCGACGCCGTCACGACTGCCACGTCCACGACCAGCTCCGGACCGGTGTCGCCGCTCGTGGCACGGGCGAGCGCGTCGTACGCGTAGGTCATCGGGAGGACGTACGACACCGCCTCCAGGACGTCGGCCATCCGATCGCGCGGGACGAGCAGGCCGCAGAGCAGGATCTGCGGGAGGATCACGGCCGGCATGAACTGCACGGCCTGGAACTCCGTCGACGCGAACGCCGAGAGGAACAGCCCGAGGGCCATCCCGAGCACGGCGTTCGCGACCGCGAGCGCGACGACGAGGGCGATCGAGCCCTCGACGTCGAGCCCGAGCAGGCCGAACGCGACGGCCGACGCGATCGACGCCTGCACCACCGCGACGAGCGCGAACGCGATCCCGTAGCCGACCAGCAGGTCGAGCTTCGCGAGCGGCAGCGACATCAGCCGCTCCAGCGTCCCGCTCGTCCGCTCGCGGAGCATCGCGATCGACGTGACGAGGAACATCGACACGAGCGGGAAGATGCCGACCATGGGGGCGCCGATCCGGTCGAACGTCTCCGGCTGGCCGTCGAAGACGTAGCGGAACAGCGTGAGCAGCACCGCGGGGACGAGCAGGACGAGCGCGACCGTACGGTGGTCGCGCCGGAGCTGGCGCAGGACGCGCACCGTGGTCGCCATGGTGACGCGCGGGCTCATTCGCCCTCCGCCACGCGGAGGAACGCCGACTCGAGGTCGTCCGCTCCCGTCCGCTCCAGCAGCCGCGCGGGCGGCTCGGAGGCGACGACGCGGCCCTCGCGCAGCAGCACGAGCTCGTCGCAGCGCTCGGCCTCGTCCATCACGTGGCTCGAGACGAGCAGCGTCGCGCCCTCCCCGGCGAGTTCGTGGAACGTGGTCCACAGGTCGCGGCGGAGCTCCGGGTCGAGGCCCACCGTCGGCTCGTCGAGGACGAGCACCTCGGGCCGGCCGAGCAGTGCCGTCGCAAGCGAGACGCGCGACAGCTCGCCGCCCGAGAGCGTGCGCACGACCTGCTGCTCGTGGCCGCCGAGGTCGACCGTCCGGACCGCCTCAGCCACCCGCGCGAGCGGCACGCCGAGGACGTGCGCGAAGTACTCGAGGTTCTCCCGGACCGTGAGGTCGCCGTAGACGGACGGCGCCTGCGTCACGTAGCCGACGCGCCGTCGCAGCTCCGGCGTCCCGGCGGGGAGGCCGAGCACGCGCACCGAGCCCGCCTCGACGATCTGCACGCCGACGATCGCGCGCATGAGCGTCGTCTTCCCCGAGCCGCTCGGGCCGAGGAGCCCGGTGACGCGGCCGGCGCGCACGGTGAGCGAGATCCCCGGCAGGACGAGCCGCCCGTCGCGCCGCACGCGGAGCCCCTCGACGACCACCCCGGTCTCGTCGTCCACGCCCGGAGTATGTTCGACGGGTGGCGACGAGGCGCGAGGCACGCGGCGGGACGCTCATCCTCGGCGGCGGGTTCGCCGGCGCCTACGTCGCGCGCCTCCTCGGCAGGGACGGCGCGACGATCGTCAGCCGGGAGAACTTCATGCTCTACACGCCGATCCTGCCGGAGGCGGCGTCCGGCACGCTCGAGCCGCGGCACGTCGTCGTCCCGCTGCGCGTCATGTGCCCCCACGCGGAGCTCCTGCTCGGCAGCGCCACGGCGCTCGACGAGGAGCGTCGGGTGGTGCACGTCGAGACGGGCGCCGGCCCGTTCGAGGTGGCGTACGAGCGGCTCGTGCTCGCCCTCGGCGCCGTGCCGCGGACGTTCCCGATCCCCGGCCTCGAGGAGCACGCGCTCGCGTTCAAGGACCTGGCGGACGCGATCAACCTGCGCAACCACGTCCTCCGCGAGCTCGAGGCCGCCGCCGCGGAGCTCGACCCGGAGCGCCGCCGGCGGCACCTCACGTTCGTGTTCGTCGGGGCCGGCTACGCCGGCGTCGAGGGGCTCGCGGAGCTCTCCGACCTCGTCCACGACGCGCTGCGTCACTACCCGGAGCTGCGCGGCACGCCCCGGCGGTGGGTGCTCGTCGACGCCGCGCCGAAGATCCTCCCCGAGATCCCGAGCGGCCTCGGCGACTACGCCGCGCGGGAGCTCGCGAGGCGCGGGATCGAGATCCACACGGGGACGACCCTGTCGGAGGTCGAGGCCGAGCGCGTCACGCTCGGGACCGGCGAGCGGATCGAGACGCACACGCTGGTCTGGACGGCGGGCGTGCAGGCGAACCCGCTCCTCCAGGAATGGAGCCTGCCGCTCGACGAGCGCCGCCGCGTCGTCGTCGACCCGACGCTGCGCGTGACGGGCCGCGAGCACGTGTGGGCGCTCGGCGACTGCGCGGCCGTCCCGAACGCCGCCACCCCCGGCCGGACCGACCCGCCGACGTGCCAGCACGCGCTCCGCCAGGCACGCCGACTGGCGAAGAACCTCCGCGGCGAGGTGGAGCCGTACCGCTACCGCATGCTCGGCCAGGTCGCGACGCTCGGGCGCTACAAGGGCATCGCCGAGGTGCTCGGCATCCGGCTCCGCGGGTTCCCGGGATGGTTCGTGACGCGGACGTACCACCTCTACCAGCTGCCGCTCCTGACGCGGAAGCTGCGCGTCGTCGTCGACTGGACGACGGCGCTCCTCTTCCGTCGCGACGTGGCCGAGCTCGGCACGCTCGGGCACCCGCGCCGGCTCGGCGGCTAGCTCGTCACTTCGGCCCGTCGGGGACGAACTCGGCCGGCAGGCCGCGCGCGCGGAACCAGTCGACCATCGCGAGCTGCGGCGGCTTCTCCAGCCCGTAGTGCATCGCGTCGAGCAGTGCCACGCCCTCGGCCTCGGCCAGCTCACGAAATGCACGCACCTGCTCCTGGACGACGTCGAGCTCGCAGGTCGTCGCGGCGTTGCCGGTGACGTAGGTGCGGCAGCCGCGCTCGAGCGACGCCCGCAGGATGTCCACGTCCGCTCCTCCCCCGGCGACGACCGCGACCCGGCCGGCCTCCTGGCGTGGCCGCGTGAGCACGTGGACGAGGATCTCCGGCCCGAGGTAGACGCGGAGCGCGTCGGCGAGGCCCTCGAGCGACAGCGTCGTGTACCCGATCGCACAGGCACCGCCCGGGATCCCCGCGGCGATCGGGAAGTAGGTCTCGATCCCGGTGAGGCCGACGCCCCGCGCGACGAGCAGCGAGGGCGCCAGCTCCGCGTGCATGTCGAGCGGCGCGTGGACGTGGTAGAAGCTCGAGCCGCCCTCCCGGAGCAACTCGAACGACGCGCGTGCGAGCGGCAGGAACCCTGGGCGGTCGGCGAAGTCGACGGGGTGCTCGGAGAAGAGCAGCGTGCGCGGCTCGAGCCCGGCGACGATGCGGTCGCTCGGGAACACGCAGGTGACGGCGCGGTCGACCTCCACGCCGCCGCGCACCATCAACCCGTTCCAGCGCCCCTCGTACCCCGGCTCGGCGAAGTCCCGCCAGTACGGGTCGGGGTAGACGTGGGCGAACGTCGCCGACCAGTCGTCGTCCCGCACGTCGTGGACGTGGAACTCCGCGTCGAGTTCGGCGACGACCGCGTCCAGCTGCACGCGCGCGAGTCTACGAGAGTGCCGCGAGCGCCTTGTCGATCCGCTGCCGCGTCGTCAGCACGCCCGCGTAGAGGTCGCCGTCGCGCCGCACACGCTGGAGCACCGCGTCCATCGTGAACCGCGACGGATCGAGCTCCGGCGCCAGCTCCTCCCAGCGCACGGGCGTCGACACCGGCGCGCCGGCCTGCGGGCGGACGGAGTAGGCCGACGCGATCGTCTTGCCCTCGCCGTTCTGGTTCGCGTCGACGAGCACGCCTCGACGCTTCGACTTCGTCCATTCCGTCGTGACGAGCCCGCGGTGCGTCCGTGCGAGCGCCCCCGCGACGATCTCCGCGAACTCGCGCGTGTCGTCGTACGTGTAGCGACGCTCGACGGGGACGAGGACGTGGATCCCGCGCGACCCGCTCGTCTTCGGGAAGCCCGCGAGGCCGAGCGCGTCGAGGATCTCCTTCACGAGCAGCGCCACCTGCACCGTCTCGGGGAACCCGACGTCGGGCGAGGGATCGAGGTCGAAGAGCACCCAGTCGGGGCGGTCGGGCCGGTCGACACGCGAGTACCACGTGTTCAGGTCGATGCAGGCCATGTTCACCATCCAGAGGAGCGACGGCTCGTCGTTCACGAGCGGCGCGGAGATCCACCGCTTCGTGCGCGCGCGATCGCGGGCCGAGACGAGGAACCGCCGCCGCGGGATCCACTCCGGCATGTGCGAGGGCGCGTCCTTCTGGAAGAAGAAGTCGCCGCTCCACCCGTCGGGATAACGCTTCATCGTGAACGGGCGGCCCCGGAGGTGCGGCACGAGCACGGGGGCGATCGCCCGGTAGTACGCGAGCAGGTCTCCCTTCGTGATCCCCTCCTCGGGCCAGAACGGCTTGTCGAGGTTGGACAGCCGGAGCACCTTGCGCCCGTAGCGGAGCTCCTCCGTGATCGGCTCCTCGCGGTGCACCTCCTCGGCGGGCTTGTCCTCGCGGAGGCCCTGGTACGAGGGAGCGCGCAGGTGGCCGTCGTGCGTCCATTCCGCGAACGCGACCTCCGCGACGAGCTTCGGCTCGACCCACACGACGTCGCGCGCGCGGACGCGCGGCATCTTCGGCACGACGGGGAACGGGCACGCGTCGCGCCGGAGTGGCTTCAGGAGCGCGAGGAGGCGCTCGATCTCCCGCTCCCCGAACCCCGTGCCGACGTTGCCGACCCACGCGAGGTCGGCGCCGCGGCGGACCGCGAGGACGAGCGAGCCGAAGCTCGAGGCGCGCCGCCCCTCGCCCTTCGTGTAGCCGGCGATCACGAACTCCTGCCGGCCCGTCGCCTTGACCTTCAGCCAGCAGCGGCTGCGCTTGCCGACCTCGTAGCGCGAGTCGGCCCGCTTCGAGACGATGCCCTCGAGCCGCTGCTCCTTCGCGGCGTCGAAGAGCGCCTCGCCGTCCTCGAACACCTCCGACAGGCGCACCGTCGCACTGCCCGGGTCGAGCAGCTCCCGCAGGCGCTCGCGGCGCTCGGTGAAGGGGAGGTCGACGAGCGGCTGGCCGTCGACCTCGAGCACGTCGAAGACGTAGAGCAGCTGCGCACCCGTTCCCTGCTGCATCGCCGAGAAGCTGGCGCGGCCCGACTCGTCGAGCGCGACCACCTCGCCGTCGAGGACCGCGCTCCGCCCGCGCAGCGCCGCCGGCAGCGCCGCGGCCACGCCCGCGAACCGCTCCGTCAGCGCGTTCCGCCTCCTGCTCAGGAGCGTCGCCGTGTCGTCCTCCACGTACGCGAGCACCCGGTACCCGTCCCACTTGACCTCGTGCAGCCACCCGCGGCCGGAGGGCACGTGCTTGGCCGGCGTCGCGAGCATCGGGTCGTACCGGGGAGCGGCCGCCGCCGAGCCGCGCGCTGCCCGCGGGAGCGCGCGCGCCCGAGGCTCCGTCCCGCCGACCGCATCCTTCTTCCGCAGCAGGAGCCAGTTCTTCGGGTCGCCGTTGAGGCTCGCCGGGACGAGCGTCCACGTGCCCTCGAGGCGCTCGCCGTGGAGGCGGACGGTGAGCCCGCCGTCCGGCTTCTCCTCGACGAGCTCGTAGGTGCCGCGATCCCAGATCTCCACCGTCCCCGCGCCGTACTGCCCCTTCGGGATCGTTCCCTCGAACGCGGCGTAGGACAGCGGGTGGTCCTCGACGTGCACCGCGAGGCGCTGCTGCCCGGGCTCGAGCGGCACGCCCTTCGGCACCGCCCAGCTCGCGAGCGCGCCGTGCCGCTCGAGGCGGAAGTCGTAGTGCAGCCGCGTGGCGTCGTGGCGCTGCACGACGAAGATCGGCCGCTCGTCGCCTCCACCCGGTTCCCCGAAGGGCTCGGGCGTCGATTTCGGATCCCGTTTCCGGCGGTACTCCCGCAACGACACCGGTGCAGCTTGCCCGCTCCGGACGAGCCGGGGCCTGTGGAGGCGACGACGTTTGGCGCCCGCACGGGACGGACACGCCTCGGCGAGGACGGGCACGAGCTGCCCGCCAGCCGCTTCTCCGCCCCGTGGGGGGGTCGCGTCCGGGGTCGGCGATGCCGGCCCCGGGCCGTTCGGGCCGGGGTTGGACCCCCGTCAACGAGCGGTGGAGAACCCTGTGGAGACTGTGGAAAGCGCCGTGGACGGCCGGTCCCGGCAGGATCCGATCAGGCGAAGACGCCGAGCGCGCGGAACTTGGCCCGCCGGCGGCGGCGGAGGTCGTCCGGCGGCACGCCGTCGAGCTCGTCGAGCGCCTTCCGCAGCGACTCGCCGAGAAGGGCGGCGGCCGCATCGTGGTCCTCGTGCGCGCCGCCGGGCGGCTCGGAGACGATGCCGTCGATCACGCCGAGATCGAGGCAGTGCTGGGCGTCGGGCTTGAACGCCGCGGCCGCCTTCTTCGCCTCGCCTGCGTCTCGCCAGAGGATCGCGGCGCATCCCTCGGGGGAGATCACCGAGTAGATCGCGTGCTCCTGCATGAGCACCGCGTCGGAGACGGCGAGCGCGACGGCGCCGCCCGAGCCGCCCTCGCCGATGACGCACGCGACGGTCGGCACCCCGAGGCGGGACATCACCGCCTGCGAGCGCGCGATGGCGCCGCCCTGCCCGTGCTGCTCGGCGAGCACGCCCGGGTACGCGCCCGGCGTGTCCACGAGCGAGATCACCGGGAACCCGTGCCGGTCGGCGAGCTCCATCACGCGGTTCGCCTTCTCGTATCCCTCGGGGTAGGCCATGCCGAAGTTGCGGCGGGTGCGCTCCTTGAGGTCGCGGCCCTTCTGGTGGCCGACGAGCGCGACCGTCCGCCCGGCGAACCGGCCGAGACCCGTCACGACGGCCGCGTCCTCGCCGCGCATGCGGTCGCCGCGCAGCTCGACGAAGTCCTCGAACAGGCGCTCCACGTAGTCGAGGGTGTACGGGCGGTCCTGGTGGCGCGCGAGCTCGACGGACTGCCAGATGAGCTCGTCCGCCCCCTCCTCCCGCATCCGGTCGAGCTGGCGCTCAAGGCGCTCGAGCTCGCCGTCGATCCCACCCCCGGGGAGCCGCAGTGACCGCAGCTTGCTCAGCCGGTCGCGCAGCCTGAGCTCGGCCTCACCCGGCACGGGCGAAGAGCCCGAGCACGCGGGCGAGGTAGTCGGGGAGCTCCGGGCGCGGCACGACGGCGTCGACGTGTCCGTGCCGGAGGTTGGCCTCGGCGAGCCCGAAGTCGTCGGGCAGCTTCTCGCGGGTCGTCTGCTGCACGACGCGCGGGCCCGCGAACGACATCAGGGCGCCCGGCTCCGCGACGATCACGTCGCCGAGCGACGCGAAGCTGGCGAGGAGCCCGCCGGTCGTCGGGTGTGCGAGCACCGAGACGAACGCGCAGCCGGCGTCCTTCAGGTCCTCGACGGCGACCACGGTCTTCGGCAGCTGCATCAGCGCGAGGATCCCCTCCTGCATGCGGGCGCCGCCCGAGGCCGCGACGGAGACGAGCGGGAGCCCCCGCTCGGCCGCGGTGTCGCACGCACGCGCGAACTTCTCGCCGACGGCGCTTCCCATCGACCCGCCCATGAACGCGAAGTCCATCACCGCGAGCTCCGCGGGCAGGCCGCGGATCGCGCCCTGGCCGATCACCATCGCGTCGCCGAGCCCGGTCTTCGTCTCCGCCTCCGCCAGGCGCTCCGTGTAGGGGCGCAGGTCGAAGAACGACAGCGGGTCGGACGAGCGGACGTCCGTCGCCTCCTCGACCCACGTGCCGGGATCGGTCAGGTGCGCGATGCGCGCCGCGGCGCGCATCGGGAAGTGGTGCCCGCACTGCGGGCAGACCCACGCGTTGGCGTCGAGCTCGTCGTCCCGGTAGTGCGAGTCGCAGCCGGGGCAGGTGTTCGGGTGCCGCGTGCCCTCCGGCGGCTGCGCCTGCTTGTGCTCGATCGAGACGTCGATGCGCGCCATGGCGGCTTGAGTTTAGACCTCGCCGTTTTCCGCTCGGTTACAGGCCCGCGGCGCGCGCCAGCCGCGTCAGGGGCTCCACGTTCCGGGCCGAACCGAGGAGCGCGGTGAGACCCAGGCCGTCCACGCGGGGCAGCGACCGGAGCGTCGCCTCCACCTCGGCGAGCGTCGGTCCGCCCGGCTCCGGCATGAAGGCGTCCACCTCGCCCGGACGCAGGACGTCCACGTCGAGCGCAACGTAGACCGCGTCCGTCCCGGCGAGGCCGCGCTCGACGTCGTCGTCGATGCCGTGCGCGCGCAGGTACTCCACCTCGGGCGGGTCGAGACTCCTGGCGCCGAGGTGCGCGACGTCCTCCGGCCGGACCGATCCCTCGTCGAGCGCCATCCGCAGGGGCATCCCCCACGCATTCCCCGACGGCGAGGACTCGGGCGTGTTGAGGTCGCCGTGCGCGTCGAGCCAGACGACGGCCAGGCGGCCGTGCCGCCGCGCGAGGCCGCGGATCGCGCCGATGTGGGCGCAGCAGCACCCGCCGAGGACGAGCGGCCGGCGCGGAAGCTGCTCGGCGACGGCACGGGTCTGTCCCTCGAGCGTGTCCGCCTCGACCACGGCCGCCTCGGGCCACGGCAGCGGGAGCGTCGCGCCGGCCCGCATCGCCTCGCCGCCGCGACCCCAGGCGGCGGGCACGCGAACGAGCCCCGCCGCGAACTCGCGCCCGCAGCTGTGGCACTGGTAGCCGTCGTCGACGGCGACCGCCGTCAGCGTCCGGCAGTCGGGACAGCGCGCGCGCAGCGTCGACATCACCGCCGCCGCTCCCAGGTGTCGGAGCGGCGGACCCGACGCATGCCGGCGCGCTCGTAGAGCCCGACCGCCCCCGTCGTGTTCTCCGCGTCGACGCCGAGACTCACACGGGTGCAGCCGCGTCGGGCGAACTCCGCGAACGAGTGGCGCAGCAGCGCCTCGCCGAGCCCGCGGCGCCGGAACGCCGGCACGACGCCGAGGATCCCGACCCAGCCGTGCCGCGGGTCGCCGGAGTCGTGCAGGCGGCAGATCGCGATCCCGGCCAGCTCGCCGCCGGACTCCGCCAGGAACCACAGCGTCGGGTCGAACGACGCCGTCTCGACCGTGAACTGCGCCCACCGCTCGTAGGGGACCGGCTCGAACTCCCAGTGGTCGGCGAACGACGACATGTGCGCGTCGTAGACGCGGCGCTCCTCGGTCGGCCGGAGCGTACGCACCGCGATCCCGTCCGGGAAGGCCGGCGCCGCGTCGCCGTCGAGCTCGCGGAGCATGCGGTACGACGAGCGGACGACGCCGTACCCCCGCGCCTCGACCTGCCGCCGGAGGGAGTCGTCGCCGTCGCCGACGATCGCACGCACGACGGTGCCCTCGCCGGCGAGCCGCTCGAGCTCGGGCCAGAGCGGTGCCGCGGCACCGGGCCGTGCCGGATGCTCGCGGACGTCGAGCCACGCCTTCGTACCGTCGGGCGAGAGGCCGACGTCGCCGTAGGCCACGAGCCGGCCGTCATCCTCGACGACGCGGATCTCGACGTCGTCGTACCCGAACCACTCCTCGACGGTCGTGGCCGTGAGGTCGGCCTCGCCGGAGCGCGCGAGCGACTCCGCATTCAGCAGCGTCGCGATCGCCCGCGCCTCGGACGGGTGCGGCTCACGAACCACGCAGCTCCTTCTCCCACACCGCGGCCTCCCACAGCGTTCGCATCCCGACGCGCTCGTACAGCCGCATCGCGCCCGTCTCGTTCTGTGCGTCGACGCCGAGCGCGATCCGCTGCTCGCCGCGACGAAGGAACTCCGCGAACGAGGCGCGCAGCAGCGCCTCGCCGATCCCGCGGCCGCGAAAGGCCGGCGCCACGCCGATGACGCCGACCCACCCCCAGTCGCCCATCTCCTTCCACCAGTTCAGCGACGCGCCCGCGAGCTCGTCGCCGGCGGTCGCGACCCGGCAGAGCGTCGGGTCGTAGTCGTCGCGGGCGAAGGTGCGCCGCGCGTAGTCGTCGTACGTCCGCCGCTCGTGCTCCCAGTGCTCGGCGAACGCCTCCTCGAGGAGCTCGTGGAGCGCCCGCTCCTCGCCGGGGACGATCGGCCGCAGCTCGACGCCCGGCGGCGGCGTGACGTCCGGCGCCTGGTCCAGCTCGATCACCATCCGGCGGAACCGCCGCACCGTCTCGAAGCCGCGGGCGCGGTAGAAGGAGCCGGCGTCCGAGGTCGTCGCGTTCTGCAGATACACGCGCCCCGGCACGTCGTCCATCCGGTCGCGCGCCTCCTCCTCGACGAGCCGGAGCAGTTCGGAGCCGACGCCGCGGCCGCGCAGGTCGGGGTGGACGTACCCGTCGGACATCATCCGCCCGCCCGCGCGGGCCTCGAAATCGGCGTACCCGGCGAGGCGGCCGTCGACCTCCACGAGCCACGCGTCGCGCTCGAGGTCGAGCGTCTCCCAGTGCCCGCGCAGCTGGCGCTCGTCCCACTCGGCCTCGCCCGTGTCGCCCTCCTCGACGAGACGCAGCAGCGCGACGACGGACGCGAGATCCGCCTCGGTGGGGCGCCGGACGTTCACGGCGCGACGAGGTCGTCGAGCGTCGCGCCGAGTCCCGTCAGCCCCGCAAGCTCGCGCGTCGGGCGTGCCCCGTCCTCGGCGGCCTCCCCGAGCCGGTTGATCCAGACGCTCGGCAACCCGAGCTCGGTCGCGACGGCGATGTCGTGGAAGCGGCTCTGCGCGACGTGGACGTGCCGTGACGGCGACGCGCCCGTGTCGGCGTAGAAGCGCCCCCAGTGGCCGGGGGCCGGCTTGTACGACCCGACCTCCTCGGCGACGACCGAGTGGTCGAAGCGGACGCCGATCTCGCGCATCGACGCGTCCAGCAGCCCGCGGTCGCAGTTCGACAGGATGCAGAGCCGCCAGCCGCGCGCCCGCGCGTCCTCGAGCGCCGCGCGTACGTCCGGGAACACCGGCCACCCCGGCAGCGAGCGAGGCAGCTCCTGCGCGCGCTCGGGCGCGAGGTCGACGCCGTGCTCCGCCGCGATCCGCGTCGCGACGGTGGCGAGGACGTCCGCGTACGTGCGGTAGTCCTCCGCCTCCACCTGCGGCTCGAGCTCGTGGTAGCGCGCCAGCAGCGCGTCCGGATCGGGGCCGGGGAGCAGCCGCGCGAGCGCGGCGCGGATCCCCGCGTTCCAGTCGACGAGCGTGCCGTAGCAGTCGAAGGTGGCCCAGCGGTCCACGCGCCGGAGCCTAGCTCCGTGCCGGCGCCGGTCGGGTTCGGACAACCGGCCGGTACGCGAGCAGCTCGTGCCCGTGCTCGCGGAGCCAGCGCCGTTCCTGCCGGTACGACGGGCGCGCCGCCGCGACGAGCTCCCAGAACCGCGGGGCGTGGCTCGGCTCGACGAGGTGGCACAGCTCGTGGACGGCCACGTACTCGAGGACCGCCGGCGGCGCGAGCACGAGCCGCCAGTTGAACGAGAGCGTCCCCGCGGTCGAGCACGAGCCCCAGCGCGTCCGCTGGTCGGCGATCCGAACGCGGGCGAACCGGACGCCGAGCCGGGCTGCCTCTCGCCGGCACGTCGCCTCGAGCCGCGCCCGTGCCTCGCGCCGCCCCTCCGCCTCGGTCACACGCCGGAGCGGGAGCCGCGGCGCGAGACGGTCGAGCTGCCGGTCGATCCACCCGTGGTGCTCCCGCAGCAGCGCCTCGGCGGTCCCGTGCGGTGCGCGCAGCGGCAGCACGACCTCCACGCGTCCATCCGGATGGACGACCACGCGGGCGCGCCGGGCACGCGACGAGCGGCGGATCGACGGCTGCACCCCGTGGTTACCGTATCGTTGACATCGGAGAGGACTCGGCCTTCATGGGAGCACAGGTGCAGGACACGCGATATCCGTCGGCCGTCGTGCGTAGCGCGAAGGCCGTGCTCCGCCGACGACGGATTGACGCCGCCCTCGACCGCCTCCGGTTCGCGCTCGACACGTTCCCGCGGTCGCGCCTGCTCAGCCGACTCTCGCACCGGAACTACCAGCCGCTCCCGTGGGTCGGGCTGACGGAGGGCTCCCGCGCCGACGGCACGTGGACGCGGTGGAGGGCGATCGAGGGCGTGCTCGACTCGCTCCCCGGCCTCCGCACCGCCGTCGACATCGGCGCCAACGCGGGCTTCTTCACCATCAATCTCGCACGTCGCGGGCTCGCGAGCGTCGCGGTCGAGAACGACCCCGTGGCCGGTAGGACGTCCCTCTACGCGATGCGCCGCACGGGCCTCGCGTCGACGGCGGCGCTGCTGACGCTCGAGGTCGGCCCCGCGACCGCGGAGCTCGTCCCGGCCGCGGACGTCGTCCTCTTCCTGTCGGTCTGGCACCACCTCGTGCGCGGCTACGGCCTGGAGCAGGCGACCGAGCTCCTGCGCTCGATCTGGGCGCGCACGCACCGCGTGCTCTTCTTCGACACGGGCGAGCGCGAGATGCCGCCGAGCTTCGGGCTCCCGGCGATGGAGCCCGACGCCGACACGTGGCTTCGCGGCTACCTCGCCGAGACGTGCGCGGGCGGCGAGGTCCGCCACCTCGGCGCGCACGCCGCCTTCGACGCCGCGGGCGCGTCGGTGGAGCGGAACCTCTACGCCGTGGTCAGGCCGCAGCCGGCGTAGCGTCGTCCTCGTACCGCGCGACCACGATGCACGCGTTGTGGCCGCCGAAGCCGAACGAGTTGGAGACGCCGACCCGCAGGTCGGGCGCCTCGCGCGACTCGTTCGGGATGTAGTCGAGGTCGCACTCGGGGTCCGACTGCTCGTAGTTGATCGTCGGCGGCAGCTTGCGGTCGCGCACCGCGAGCGTCGTGAACATCGCCTCGACGGCGCCGGCCGCCCCGAGGCAGTGGCCGGTCGAGCCCTTCGTCGAGCTGACCGGGATCCGCGCGGCGTTCTCCTCGCCCACGGCGAGCTTGATCACGCGCGTCTCCGACGCGTCGCCGAGGGGGGTCGAGGTCCCGTGCGCGTTGATGTAGCCGATCTCCGTCGGGTCGATGCCCGCGTCCTGGAACGCCATCGTCATCGCGCGTGCGGGGTGGACGCCCGACGGGTCGGGCTCGGTGATGTGGTTCGCGTCGGAGGAGACGCCGTAGCCGAGGAGCTCGGCGTAGATCGTCGCCCCGCGCGCCTTCGCGTGCTCGAGCTCTTCGAGCACGACGATCGCGGCCGCCTCGCCCATCACGAACCCGTCCCGGCCGGCGTCGAACGGGCGTGACGCGGCCTGCGGGTCGTCGTTGCGCCGCGAGAGCGCGCGCATCGCGCCGAAGCCCGCGATGCCGACGCGCGTGACCGGCGCCTCCGTGCCGCCCGCGAACATCACGTCGGCGCGGCCGAGGCGGATGGCGTCGAGGCTCTCGCCGATCGCCATGTTCGAGGCCGCGCAGGCCGTGCACTGCGACGAGAGCGGGCCGCGCGTGCCGAGCTCCATCGAGACCCAGCCGGCGCCCATGTTCGGGATGATCGCCGGGATCGAGAACGGGTTCACCCGGTCGGGGCCGCGCTCGACGAGCGTGTCGTAGCAGTCCTGGAACGACTTGAGCCCGCCGATCCCCGTGGCGACGGACGCGCCGACGCGGTCGGACTCCTTCGCGATGTCGATGCCCGAGTCGACCTCGGCCTGACGGGCGGCGGCGAGGATCATCTGCGCGAAGCGGTCCATGCGGCGGGCCTGCTTGCGCTCGATCCAGACGGTCGGGTCGAAGTCCTTCAGCTCGCACGCGAAGTGCACGGCGTACTCCGAGGGGTCGAACTGCGTGATCGGCCCGGCGCCCGACTCGCCCGCGAGGAGCGTGCGCCACGACGTCGCCGCGTCGTTGCCGAGCGGCGTGACCGCGCCCATGCCCGTGATGACGACCCGTCTGCGCCCGTTCGTTCCCATCTACATCCCCAGTCCGCCGTCGACGAGCAGCACCTCGCCCGTGATGAACGAGGCCTCGTCGGAGCACAGGAAGCGTACCGCTCCGGCCACGTCCTCCGGCTCGCCGAGCCGGCCCAGGGGCGTGTTCGCGAGCATCGCCCCCTGGAGCTCCTCCGACAGCACGTCCGTGAGCTGGGTGCGGACGTACCCGGGCGCGACGACGTTCGCGCGGACGCCGCGCGACCCGAGCTCGCGCGCGATCGCCTTCGTGAAGCCGATGATCCCCGCCTTCGAGGCGGAGTAGTTCGTCTGCCCCGGGTTGCCGTGCAGCCCGACGACGGAGGAGATGTTCACGATCGCGCCCGCGCGGCGCTTCATCATCGGCCGGGCGACGGCACGACACGTGTAGAAGACGGACGAGAGGTTCGTCTCCAGCACGGTGCGCCAGTCGTCGTCCGGCATCCGGGCGATGAGACCGTCGCGGGTGACGCCGGCGTTGTTGACGAGCACGTCGACGTCACCGGCCTCCTCGACGAGGCGCGCCGCGTCCTCCGGGTTCGACACGTCGGCCTGCACGGCGCGGCCGCCGATCGCCGCGGCGAGCGCCTCGGCCTCGTCGGCGCCGGTGCGGTAGCCGACGACGACGGTGGCTCCGGCGGCCGCGAGCTCCTGCGCGATCGCGCGCCCGATCCCCTTCGACGCCCCCGTCACGAGCGCGGTCTTGCCCTCGAGCGAGGCGAACATCGTCCTAGCCGGCCGCGAGCTCGGACTCGAGCCGCTCGAGCGCCGCGAGGTTGTTCACGGACACGGTCTTGACATTGCGGTCGATCCGTTTCACGAGTCCGGAGAGGACGTTCCCGGGACCGATCTCCACGAACGTCTTCGCGCCGGCTCCGATCAGCTCGCGCGTCGCCTGCGTGAACTTCACGGGCGCCGTGAGCTGGTCGACGAGGAGCGTGCCGAGCCGTTGCGCCGGCTCGAGCTTCGCGGTCACCGTCGACATGAACGCGGCCTGCGGGTCGGCGAAGCGCACCTTGTCCACGGCGGGCTTCAGCCGCTCGGCCGCCCGCGCTACGAGCGGCGAGTGGAACGCGCCGGAGACCTTCAGCTGGATCGCGCGCTTGGCGCCCGCCTCCTGCGCGCGGTCGATGCACTCGACGACGGCGCCCGTCTCGCCCGAGACGACGATCTGGCCCGGACAGTTGTAGTTCGCGGGCCAGACCCCGAGGATCTTGCGGCACAGCGTCTCGACGATCTCGTCCTCCAGCCCGAGGATCGCGGCCATCGAGCCGGGGTGCTGGCGCGCTGCCTCCGCCATCGCGATCCCGCGCTCCGTGACGAGCGCGATCGCCTCCTCGTCGGTCATCGCCGACGCCGCGGCGAGCGCGGCGAACTCCCCGACGGAGTGGCCGACGACGAAGTCCGCCTCGATCCCGCGGGCGCGCAGCGCCGCGAGCATCGCGAGGCTCGTCGCGACGAGAGCCGGCTGCTGCACCTCGGTGTCGACCAGCTGCTCGAGCGGCGCCTCGAAGCAGAGCGCACGGAGGTCCATCCCCGATGCCGCGCTGCCGCGCTCGTAGACGGCCATCGCCTCGGGGATCGCCTCGGCGATGTCCCGCCCCATCCCGGCCTCCAGCGAGCCTTGGCCCGGGAAACAGAACGCGATCTTGCTCACTGCATCTCCTCCGTCCACTCGATCAGCGCCGATCCCCACGTGAGGCCGGCTCCCATCCCCGTCATCAACACGAGCTCCCCCGGCCGGAGCCGTCCGTCGGCGGCTGCGTCTGCCAGCGCCAGGGGGATCGAGCCGGACGAAGTATTGCCGTAGCGGTCAACGTTAACGACGACGCGGTCCTCCGGTACGCCGAGCTTCCGCACGGCGTGGTCGATGATCCGGATGTTCGCCTGGTGCGGCACGTACACGTCGACGTCCTCGATGGTCAGCCCGCACTGGTGGAGCAGCTTCTCGGCCGACGACACCATCACCCGTGTCGCGAACTTGAACACCTCGCGCCCGTTCATCTTCACGAACGACTCGGGGTCCTCGAACCGCCGCGAGCCGCTCCCCGGCAGCCAGAGGTGCTCCCCGCCGCCGCCGTCGGCACCGAGCTCGAAGCCGAGGAAGCCGCCGTCGGCGACGCGCTCGAGCACGACCGCACCGGCCCCGTCGCCGAAGAGGACGAGCGTCGAGCGGTCCTCCCAGTCGAGGATCTTCGAGAGCACGTCGCCCCCGACGACGAGCACGCGACGCGCGAGGCCGCCGGCGAGCATCCCGTAGGCCTGCGCGATCGCGTACATGAACCCGGTGCAGCCTGCGAGCAGGTCGTACGCGGCGGCGTCCTCGGCGCCGAGCGCGTCGGCCAGCAGCGCGGAGGTCGTCGGAAACATCATGTCCGGCGTCACCGTCGCCACGATCACGAGGTCGAGGTCCGACGCATCGACGCCCGCCTGCGCGAGCGCGTCGCGCGCGGCGGGGAGCGCGAGGTCGGACATCGCCTGGTCCTCCGCGGCGAAGCGGCGCTCCTTGATCCCCGTCCGCTCCGTGATCCACTCGTCGGAGGTGTCGACGAGCTGGGCGAGGTCCTCGTTCGTCATCACGCGGTCGGGCACGTAGCAGCCGAGCCCGGTGATCGAGACGCGCGCACCGTTCGCGGAGCCGATCACGCCGCCTCCTCCCCGACCGCGAAGGTGAGCGTCCCGCGAACCGCGAGCTCGCCGTCGACCGTCGCCCGCGCCTTCCCGCGCCCGATCGGCCCGCGCACCGCCTCGAGCGAGCACTCGAGGCGCAGGACGTCGCCGGGCCGGACGATCCGCTTGAAGCGCACGTCGTCGATTCCCGCGAAGAGCGCGAGCCGGCCGCGATTCTCCTCGAGGCTGAGGGCGGCGACGGCGCCCGCCTGCGCGAGTGCCTCCACCATCAGCACGCCGGGCATGATCGGGTTCCCCGGGAAGTGGCCGGCGCAGTTCTCCTCCGTCACGCGCTTGATCGCGACCACGCGCTGTCCCGGCTCGAGCTCGAGCACCTCGTCGATCAGCAGCATCGGTGGGCGGTGAGGCAGGATCGCCTCGATGCCCTCACGGTCGAGCGTGGGCATCAGCCCGGGACGGCTTCGAGTCGCGTGCGCAGGCGGGCCCGCGCGCGGTGGGCGTAGCACTTCGCCGTCCCGACCGGCATCCCCTCGGCCGTCGAGATCTCCTCGAACGAGAGGTCGAGGGCGTCCTTCAGCACGACCACCTTCGCCTGGTCGGACGGGATCTCGCGGAGGTGCGCGCAGAGCTCGCGGCGAAGCTCGGAGAGCTGGAGCGCCTGCGCCGGGTCGCCGGTCGTCGCGGCGCGCTCGTCCTCGAGGAGCGGCTCCCACGGACGGGCGCGCCGGCGGGCGGCGACGTCGCGGCAGGTGTTCACGACGAGCCGGTGCAGCCAGGTCGCGAAGTGCGACTCGCCGCGGAACTGCCGGATCCGGACGCAGAGCTTCGCGAGCGACTCCTGCGCGGCGTCGCGCGCGTCCTCGCGATCGTCGAGGAGGTGCCGCGCGAGGCGCTCGACGCGGTCGGCGTGGCGCGCGCACAGCTCGGCCAATGCCCGCGGGTCTCCGTCCTTCGCCCTCCGGATCACGATCGGCTCGCTGAGTCTCCCGTAGTCGAGCGGCCGGTCGGGCCGCAACGGCTGCTCGATTGGACCGGGGCGGCGGAGAGGCGGTTGCACGGGACTAGTCTAGGGACGGTGGACGAGCTCAGCCCGGAGGCGGTCGCGGCCGTGTTGCGCGGCCGGCTCGGACGCCCCTACCGGTGGGAGCCCACGTGCGCGTCGACGCAGCGACTGCTCGACGGCGAGCCCGAGGGCGCCGTCGCCGCGACCGACTTCCAGACGGAGGGCCGCGGCCGCCTCGGTCGCCGCTGGGAGGCGCCGCGCGGGTCGAGCCTCATGTTCTCCGTCGTGCTCGCGCCCGACGCGCCGCCCGAGCGGCTGGCGGAGCTGACGCCGCTCGCGGGCGCCGCCGTCGCCGACGCCATCGCGGCCGCGACGGGCCTCGCGACGACGATGAAGGAGCCGAACGACGTGCTCGTCGACGGGCGGAAGGTCGCCGGGATCCTCGGCGAGGCCGCCGACGGCCGCGTCGTGCTCGGGATCGGCGTGAACGTCGGGCAGCGGGCCGCGGAGCTGCCCGACCGGCCCGTCTTCCCGGCGACCTCACTGGCGCTCGAGGGCGCCGAGGTCGGCCGCGGCGAGCTGCTCGCCGAGATCCTGGCGCGTCTCGAGGAACGCTACGACGCGTGGAGGACGGCGCTGCGGTTGCCGGCCACGTCGTAGGCCACGACCCGGAGACGGCGCGCCGCCACGGGCAGGACGACGACCCCGGCGCCACGCTTGCGCACGACCGTCCGCACACCGTCGGCGACGACCACCACGTCGGCCCGCTCGCTCAGCGCGATCCGCACGCGCGGGCTGCGGGAGAGGAGCCGCAGGCGCGGCGGCGAGCGGTCGACGGCGATCGTCACCACCTGCTTCACCGTGCCGAGGACGTCCGTCGCCGACAGCTCCGCCTGGTAGAGGCCGTCGGGCGTGCGGCCGATCCGCTTGCTCCCGTCCCAGACGAGTGACTGCGGGCCCGGGCCGAACGGGGTCGCGACGACGGGTGTCGCGATCCACGTCCCCCCGCGCAGGATCCGGAGCCGGACGCTCGCCGGCTGGGCGAGCGAGAACGTGAACGCGAGCGTGTCGAGCCGTCCGTCGCCGTTCGGCGAGAAGCTCGTACGCGTCGGGGTGAAGGCCGCGAGCGTCCGATCGACGAGGAGGGTCGTGCGGCCGACGACCGTGCGCCCCCCGGCGGCGGCGCTGACGACGACCGTGTAGACCCCGTCGGGGACCGCGTCGGCCGTGAAGAGGAACTGCTGGTCGCCGGCCGCGCGCGGTTCCGAGAACAGCGTCGCGATCGTCGTCCCCACCGGGTCGACGAGCGTCGCCGACACGGTCGCCGGCGCGCCGAGCGTGTAGGCGATCGTCGTCCGGTCGTCGACGCCGTCCCCGTTCGGCGTCACGGCCGCGGGCTCCGCCCGGACGCGCGTGACCCCGAGCACCGCACCCTTGCCGAGCGTCCCGGTCGCCGGCCGCGCGCCCTGCGTCGCGATCGTCCACGCATACGCGCCGGGCGCCGCCGCGGTCGCGTCCCATGTCCAGTCGACCCCCTGGGAGGACCCTGCGCCCGACGCGACGGGGAGCCCCGCGGCGTCGAGCACCGTCACCGTCCACGGGGCCGCCGCCGACAGTCGCGCGGTGAACCGCACCTTCGTCCCGACGCCGCCGCGCACGACGGGCGCGTAGATCTTCGGCGTCCCGATCGAGGCCACCGTCCGCGCGAGCGCGTCGAGCTGCCCGTACAGCCTGTCGCCGGGGCAGTCCGTGAAGCCGGTGTCACGGTGGCCGACGATCGAGCGGAGGAACACCGGCACGCCCCGCGGGAACCGGGAGTTGCCGCCCGAGGTCCAGTTGAGCGTCGCGAGCGGGTCGACGTGCGCGACGTCGAGGCGCCACGCGAGCAGCTTCGCGAGCGCGTCGCGGGCCGCCGCGCTCACGGCCGCCGTGCCGTAGCTGCCGAGGAGCGCGACGCCGACGGATCCGGTGTTGAAGCCCTCCGCGTGCGCGCCGACGACGTTGCGCTCGATCCCGCCGTACCGGCCCTCGAAGACCTGGCCGTACTTGTCGACGAGGAAGTTGTAGCCGAGGTCGTTCCAGCCGTTGCCCTTCACGTGGTAGGTCTCGATCCCGCGCACGATCGCCGCCGACTCGCCGCGCGTGTACGCGTTCCCGCCGGCGGTGTGGTGGACGACCGCGAACGACAGCGACGGCGCGTACGACGGCGCGGCGCGCCGGATCAGCTCGTCCGCGCCCCACTGCGCGCGCGTGATCACGGGCGGCGACCCGGCGAGCGAGAGCGTGCGCGGAGGGGCGGCGTCGACCGGGCTCCACACGTACCACGCACGCACGCGTAAGACACGCCCGCGTGTCCGCACCTCGAGGCGGGTCGCCGGGCCGGTCCAGTACGGGTTGCCGATCCGCCACCCAGGCCGCGTCCGTTCGAGACTCGCCGGATCCGGACGATCCTCGTCCTCCGGCGCCGCGGCGCGCCAGGCGCTCCACCGACCGGCCTCCGACCGCGTCCTGAACTCCACGCGTCCGGGTCCCCGCCAGTGGAGGCCGACGAGGTTGAAGCGCGGCACCGCCGCGAGGGCGCGATCGGACGTGTGCAGCGGCACGTCGCGGGCGACGATCGACGGCAGCGCGGCGACCGCCGTCGACGGAAACGCGAGCACGCTCAGCAATGCGACGAAGACGCGCACGAAACCCCCGTTCGCCAGGGTGCCTGGAGTACCCTTCTCCTGCCAGGAACCGGTCGACGGTCTGATGAAATCCTTACGTCTCGTCATCGGCATCGCGCTCGCGCTCGCCGCCCTCGCGGCTCCCGCGGGCGCCGCCGAGCCGAAGCCGCGTGTCCTCGCGATCGAGCTCGACAACGACATCAACCCCGTGACGGCGGACTTCGTCGTCGGCGAGCTCGAGCGGGCGCAGGAGGAGGGCTTCGAGACGTCCGTGATCCTGCTCGACACGCCCGGCGGGTTGTCGAGCTCGATGGAGGACATCTACAAGGCCGAGCTCGCGTCGAAGATTCCCGTGATCGTCTACGTCTCTCCCGAGGGCGCGCAGGCGACCTCCGCGGGCGTGTTCGTCGCGCAGGCTGCCGACATCCTCGCGATGGCACCCGCCACCACGATCGGCTCCTCCACGCCGATCGGCCAGAACGGCGGCAACCTCGGCAGCGACCTCCGCAGGAAGGCGATCAACAGCTTCGCATCGACGCTTCGGACGCTCGCGGAGCGCCACGGACGCAACGGCGACTGGGCCGAGAAGGCAGTACGCCAGGCGTCGAACCTCACCGAGACGGAGGCGCTCCAGCAGAACGTGATCGACGAGGTCGCGCCGTCCCTCCCGGCGCTCCTCGACGAGGTCGACGGCCAGACGGTGGACGGCCAGAGGCTCGACACCGCCGACGCCGAGGTCGAGACCGTGTCGATGTCGACGTGGAAGCGGATCCTCGACCTGCTGGTCGACCCGAACGTCATCGCCCTCCTGCTGTCCATCGGCACGCTCGGGATCATCGTCGAGCTGTGGAACCCGGGCCTCATCTTCCCCGGCACGGTGGGGGCGATCTCGCTCATTCTCGGGCTGTTCGGCGTCTCGGTGCTCCCCGTGAGCTGGGCCGGCCTCCTGCTCATGCTCCTCGCCGCGGCGTTCTTCGCCGCCGAGCCGTTCGTGATCAGCCACGGCGCACTCACCGTCGCCGGCATCGTCTGCTTCGTGTTCGGCGCACTGATGCTCTTCGATCCGGCGGGGCCGTCGTACCAGGTCTCGATCTGGGTGGCGCTGGCGGTGGCGCTCACGGTCGGCGCCTTCATGTTCTTCGTGGTCGCGAAGCTGATCGAGGTGCGGCGCCGACCCGTGGAGGTCGGCGAACACGTGCTCGTCGGCACCCACGGGGTCGTCGGCCGCGACGGCTGGGTGCACGCGAACGGCGAGCTCTGGCGCGCGGCGGCGGCGGACGGCGCCGCGCTGCAGGAGGGCGAGCACGTGGTCGTCGAGGCCGTGGACGGGCTGACGCTCGTCGTGCGACCCGAGGCGGAGCACGAGCCGCAGCACGTAGGATCCTCGGCGTGACCGCGCTCATCGTCGTCGCCGCGATCGCGGTCCTCGTCCTCCTGTTCCTCACCGCCGCGATCAAGGTCGCGCGGGAGTACGAGCGGGGTGTCATCTTCCGGCTCGGGCGGCTGCTCCCCGAGCCGAAGGGGCCGGGCCTCTTCCTGCTGATCCCGATCATCGACCGGATGGTCAAGGTCGACCTGCGGACGATCACGCTCAACGTGCCGCCGCAGGAGGTGATCACGAAGGACAACGTCCCCGTCCGCGTGAACGCCGTCGCCTACTTCCGCATCATCGACCCGAAGGCCGCGATCGTGCAGATCGAGAACTTCATGGTCGCGACCTCGCAGATCGCGCAGACGACCCTGCGCTCGGTGCTCGGCCAGCACCTGCTCGACGAGCTGCTCTCGGAGCGCGACAAGATCAACGCGATCCTGCAGCAGATCATCGACGAGGCGACGGCGCCCTGGGGCGTGAAGGTGTCGATCGTCGAGGTGAAGGACGTCGAGATCCCGAGCGGCATGCAGCGCGCGATGGCGCGCCAGGCCGAGGCCGAGCGCGAGCGACGCGCGAAGGTGATCTCGGCCGAGGGCGAGTTCCAGGCCTCCGAGCGGCTGAAGGACGCCGCGAACGTGATGGCCGAGGCGCCGATCGCGCTCCAGCTGCGCTACCTGCAGACCCTGCTCGAGATCGGCGCGACGAACTCGACGACGATCGTGTTCCCGGCGCCGGTCGACCTGATCAAGCCGTTCATCGAGCG
>JBLNEO010000176.1:0-5927 GCA_050262775.1 Pseudomonadota bacterium
CCGCGGGATCATCCTCGCGGACACGAAGTTCGAGCTCGGGCTCGACGCCGACGGGACGCTCGTGCTCGGCGACGAAGCGCTGACGCCGGACTCGTCGCGCTTCTGGCCCGCGGACGAGTACACGGCCGGGCGGAGTCAGCCGTCGTTCGACAAGCAGTTCGTCCGCGACTACTGCGAGACACTCGGCTGGGACAAGACGGCGCCGGGGCCGGAGCTGCCCGAGGAGGTCGTCGACGGGACACGCGCGCGGTACGTCGAGGCGTTCGAGCGGCTCACGGGCCTCGGCTTCGACGACTACGTGGCCGATCCGGGGGTCGTCCTCCGGTGAGGGCGACCGTCCTCGTGCGCCCGAAGGCGGGCATCCTCGACCCGCAGGGCGAAGCGGTCAGGACGGCGCTCGGCCACCTCGGCTTCGCGGCGCGCGACGCGCGCGTGGGACGCGTGATCGACCTCGAGTTCGCGGAGCGGAGCGAGGCGGAGGTGCGGCGCGAGCTCGAGCAGATGTGCGAGCAGCTGCTCGCGAACCCGCTGATCGAGAGCTACGAGATCGAGGTGCACGCGTGACGCGGCTGCAGCCGGAGCGCCCGCCGAGGATCGCCGTCGTCGTCTTCCCCGGCTCGAACGACGACCGGGACGCGATCTGGGCGCTCGGCGCGCTCGGCGCCGACCCCGTGCCCGTGTGGCACGCCGCCGAGATGCTCCCGGACGTGCAGGGCGTCCTCCTGCCGGGCGGCTTCTCCTACGGCGACTACCTGCGCTGCGGCGCGATCGCACGCTTCGCGCCGGTGATGCAGGACGTGCGGCGCTTCGCCGAGGACGGCGGGCCGGTGCTCGGCATCTGCAACGGCTTCCAGATCCTCTGCGAGGCCGGGCTCCTGCCGGGCGTGCTGCGTCCCAACGCGTCGCTCTCGTTCGTGTGCCGCGACGTGGCCGTCCGGGTCGAGCGCACCGACGTGCGCATCACGGGCCGCTGCGAGGAGGGCCAGGTGCTGACGATTCCGATCAAGTGCGGCGAGGGCGCGTGGTACGCCGACGACCTCCTCGTCGCCCGGCTCGAGGCGGCCGGCCAGATCCTCTTCCGCTACGAGGGCGAGAACCCCACCGGCGCGGTCGGCGCCGTGGCAGGCGTGTGCAACGCCGAGGGCAACGTCGCCGGGCTGATGCCCCACCCGGAGCACGCGGTCGACCCGCTGCTCGGCTCGGCGGACGGGAGCCTCGTCCTCGCGGGCCTCGTCGACGCTGCGCAGGCGCGCCGGCTGCTCCCCGTCTAGAGCATCAGCGCCTCCTGCAGCGCGGGATGCCGTGCGAGCGCCTCGCGCAGCTTCTCGACGTCGCGGGCGCGCAGCGTCACCGGGCCGCGCCGCGCGACGCCGTCGGTCGTGTACGCGATGCGGACGAGCCGCTCGCCGCGCTCCGTCTCGAGGAGCTCGACGACGCTCGCGAACCGCCGCTCCCCGGCCCGCTGCGGGACGGTCAGCCGCTCGACGAGGCTCGCGGGGCCCCACGGTGTCGCCGACTTCGCCATGCCGCCACCGTAGGCGGCGAGGCGTCACGCGTGGGTGCCGAGAACGTGCGGAATCCGTGTCGGCTCGAGCGGGCTCTCCGGGAGGCCCTCCGCGGGCGCCCCGTTGTACGCGGCCGGCGCGACGTCGTTCGGCGACTCCGCATGGAGGAGCGACGCGAGGTGCTGGATGTGCCCGCGGCCGGGCCCGAGCTCGAACTGGCCGCCGCCGTAGAGCGCGATGCCGCGCGCCTCGCACGTCTCGTAGAACTCGAAGAGCGCGCGGAGCGAGCCGAAGCGCGACGGCTTCACGTTCAGCGTGCGCGGCGCGAACGGCAGCGCGTCGACGTCCGCGACGGAGTGGATCGGGGCGTCCCACGTGATGCGCGCGCGGTGCGGCTCGAGCGCCGCCGCGGCGTCCGCGTCGTCGTCGAGGTTCGGGTCCTCGATCCACGCGTCGGGGAACGCCTCGGCCGCGAGCCGGTAGAGCCGCGCGGACGGCGGGTTGTCGACGACCGTCCCGCGGTAGGCGCCCTTGAGGTCGACGACGTCGACGCCCACGAGCGCCGAGATGCGCGCCACGAGCGCGTCGTCCCACTCGCCGGTCGGGTCGAGCTTGAACCGCAGCGACGGGTAGAGGCGCGCCCACGACGCGAGGGGCTCGAGCGTCCGTGCGTCGATCCGCGTCGAGGCGACGAAGGCCACGGGCCGGGCGTGCCGTTCCAGGACGTCGCCGAGGCCGACGTTCGCCTGGCGGAGCGCCAGGTCGAGCGCGGCGCTCTCCCACGCCCAGCGCCGGTAGGCCCGCTGCGACTCCATCCCGATCGGGCCGCCGTAGAGGTCGACGCCCTCGAGCAGGTTCGACAGCTCGCCGAGCGTGCCCGCGAAGCCCGCCACCGGCGGCTCCGGCGCACGCTCGGGCGCGTGGAGCGTCGCGTCGTAGCTGACGTCCTCGCCCACCCCCTCGGCACCGCGTCCGCCGAGGCGCACGACGGTCGTGACGCGGGTGAACTCCGGCGAGACCTGGAGCGCGAGGCGCTCGCGCCCGACATGCTCGATCTCGACCCGGAGCGAGGCGACGCGGTCGGCGAGGTCCACCCCGCGACCCTAGCGGGCGCGCTCCCGGCCGCGTCGCCTCGCCGGCTCTTCCCGCGGCGGCGGCGCGCGAATCGGCACTCTCCCGCCGATGCTCGGTTACGTCGTCCGGCGCCTGCTGTGGACGCCGGTCCTGCTGCTGATCGTGATGCTGGTGACGTTCGCGCTCATGCGCGGCATCGGCGGCAGCCCGTTCCGGCTCGAGAAGGGCGGCCTCACGCAGCCGCTCGTGATCGAGGTGACCCACTTCTACGAGCTCGACCAGCCCTGGTACGTCGAGTTCGCGAACTACGTGAAGCACGTCGCGACCTGGAGCTTCGGGCCGTCGCTCACCGACCGGAACGTCACCGTCGACCAGGTGATCGACGAGCAGATCCCGGTCACGCTCGAGCTCGCCGGGCTCGCCGTCCTGTGGGCGATCCCGATCGGCGGGATTCTCGGCGTCGCCGCGGCGCTGCGTCACGGGTCGCGGCTCGACACGCTGCTGACGTCGCTCTCGACCCTGCTCCTCGTGATCCCCGTCTTCCTGTTCGCGGAGGTGCTGTCGACCTACCTGATCCACGAGTGGCACGTGATCCAGCCGGGCTGGGACACGTGGGGCACGCGGCTCGCCGCGTCGTTCACGCTCGCGCTCGCGCCGGCCGGGTACATCGCGCGCGTCGTCCGCGCCGGCCTCGTCGAGACGCTCGGGCAGGACTACGTCCGCACCGCCCGCGCGAAGGGGCTGCGGACGGGACGCGTCGTCGGGGTGCACGTGCTGCGGAACTCGCTCGTGCCCTTCCTCGCGGCCGCCGTGCCGACGATGGCGCTCCTCATCACGGCGGCCTTCTTCGTCGAGCTCGCGTTCGGCATCCCGGGGGCGGCCGGCTACTTCATCCAGTCCGCGCAGCGTCGCGACTACCCGATGGTGCTCGGCCTGACCGTCGTGCTCGCGCTCGTCGTGATCCTCGCGAACCTCGTCGCCGACCTCGTCGCAGCCTTCCTCGACCCGCGGCTCCGGGAGAGGCGGACGTGACGGCGCTCGCCCACGACGCGCCACCGCGCCACCGCGGCTTCTGGCTCGGTGCGCTCGGCCGCTTCGGGCGACACCGCCGGTCGGTGCTCGCGGCGGCCGCGCTCGTCGGGCTGGTGCTGGCGTGCCTCCTCGTTCCCGTCGTGTCCCCGCACGACCCGTACGACGTCGAGTTCGCGCAGAAGCAGCAGGGCCCGTCGCTCGAGCATCCCGCGGGGACGGACTTCTTCGGCCGCGACCTCCTCGAGCGCCTCGCGCTCGGCGGTCGCACGTCGCTGACGGTCGCGGCCGCGGCGCTCGGCCTGATCCTCTTCCTCGGGATCGCCTACGGCTCGCTCGCCGCGGCCGCCGGCGGGCGCGTCGACGCCCTGATGATGCGCGCGCTCGACGGGTTGCTCGCGATCCCGCGCTTCCCCGTGATCGTGATCATCCTCGTGATCGCCGGCCTGCGGACGAACGAGCTGACGCTGATCCTCGCGCTCTCGATCACGAGCTGGATGGTGACGGCGCGCCTCGTGCGGACGGAGCTCGTCTCGCTGCGGCGGCGCGACTTCGTCCGCGCGGCGCACTCGGTCGGCGCGAGGCCGCGACACGTGCTCCTCCGTCACCTGCTGCCGAACGCGACCGGGATCCTGCTGGTGGCCGCGCTGCTCGAGCTCCCCGCGATCATCCTCAACGAGGCGTTCGTCTCGACGCTCGGGCTCGGCCTGAACCCGCCGGCCGCCACCTGGGGGAACCTCGCCTACGACGGGATCCGCGTCGGCCGCCTGTGGGAGGTCCTGCTGCCGAGCATCGCGATCGCGATCTTCGCCGTCTCCGCGAACCTCGTCGCCGACGGCCTCGACGACGCACTCGACCCGCGCCGCAGCGCCCAGCGCTGATTCCGTAGTTCCCCCGAATGCACGCTGCGGCGACCGCTCGTAGCGTCGCCCCGATGGCCCCGGGCGGACGATCGGACGCAACGCGCAACCTCGTCCTCGCGACGATCGCGTTCGCGCTGTGCTTCTCCGCCTGGGGCCTGATCGCGCCGCTCGCGAAGCGGTTCGAGGACGACTTCGACCTCTCGAGCACGGAGACGGCGTTCCTCGTCGCGGTTCCCGTCGTGCTCGGCTCGCTCCTCCGCATCCCCGTGGGCGCGCTCACCGATCGCTACGGCGGTCGGCGGATGTTCTCGCTGCTGCTCCTCGCGTCCGCGCCGCCTGCGCTCCTGCTCGGGTACGCCGGCTCGTACTGGTCGCTCGTCGCCGTCGGCTTCTTCCTCGGCCTCGCCGGCTCCTCGTTCGCGGTCGGCGTGCCGTTCGTCGCCGGCTGGTACCCGAAGGAGCGCCAGGGCTTCGCCGTCGGCGTCTACGGGATGGGGAACGTCGGCACCGCCGTCGCCGCGTTCAGCGCACCCGCGGTCGTCGACGCGTGGGGACGGCCGGCGCTCGGGTGGATCGCGGCGGCCGTGCTCGTCGCCGGGGCCGCCGTCTTCTGGCTCTCGGCGACCGACGCGCCGCGCCCCACGGCCGCCGCGCGCTACCGCGAGGTGCTGCGCGCGGGCTGGCGCCTGTGGCGGCTCGCGCTCTTCTACTTCGTCACGTTCGGCGGGTTCGTCGCGATGGCGATCTTCCTGCCGAAGCTGCTGAAGGACTGGTTCGACGTCTCGCTCGTCGACGCCGGCCTCCGCGCCGCGGGCTTCACGCTCGTCGCGACGGCGGCGCGCCCGACCGGCGGCTGGCTGGCCGACCGCGTCGGCGCGTATCCCGTGCTCGTGCTCGCGTTCGCGGGGATCGCCGTGGACGCGGGCGTCCTGGCCGCGATCGCGCGCGAGCCGACCTGGACGACGGTGACGATCGCGTGCCTCACGCTCGCCGCCTTCCTCGGGGCGGGCAACGGCGCCGTGTTCAAGCTCGTCCCGGCGGAGTTCCCCGACAACCCCGGCGCGGCGACCGGCATCGTCGGCGCCGCCGGCGGGCTCGGCGGCTTCTTCCCGCCGCTGCTCATGGGCGTCGTGAAGGACGTGTTCGACACGTACGCGCTCGGCTTCGTCGGCCTCCTCGCCTTCACCGGCGCCTGCCTCGCGCTCGCCGTCTGGCTGCTCCGGACGGCGCCGCCGACCGAGCTGCGCGGCGGAGGCATGCGTGCCTGAGCGCACGCGCTACTTCCGGCGGCTCCGCGGCGACGGACGCTGGAGCGCCCTCGTCCCCCACGACCGAGCGTGGGAGTCGACCTACCGCGACCGCTGGCGGCACGACAAGGTCGTCCGCTCCACCCACGGCGTGAACTGCACCGGCTCGTGCTCGTGGAGGATCCACGTGAAGGACGGGATCGTCGCGT
>JBLNEO010000177.1:0-5668 GCA_050262775.1 Pseudomonadota bacterium
GCGCCGCGCTCAGCCCCCGTCCCTTCCGCGACCGTGCTTCCCCTTCGGCTTCTGCTTGTCGTGCCCCTTCGCCTTGCCCTTCCCCGGCGTTGCGGGGGGCTCGGGCTGCGCCGCCTCCGTCGTCTCCGGGGCCGGCGGTGGGCAGTTGACGGCCTCGACGAGCTCGTTCACGCGGGCGCCGAGATCCTCCTGATACGCGGCCGGGATCTGGCCGGCGTTGATCGCCTCGACCGTCGCCGCACGGAGGGCGTCGGCCTCCTGGGCCGCGCCGCAGGCGTCGCCGGCGGCGAGCTTCGCCGCGATCGCGTCCGAGCGCGCCGCGAGGCGGTCCGCCACCGGCGCGGCGAGTTGCGGAGGGCGCGCCGTCGTCTGCGACGGCGCTGCGACGTTCCCGCCGCCGCACGCGGCGACGAGGACGGGGAGGAGGAGAGCGGCGGCGCTAGCCCGTGGCGTTCGGATCCTCATCGGCGGCGAGCGTCAGCATGCCTGCCTGGACGTCCCTCAGGTGGCGTCGCTGGATCGGCAGTCCCCAGGTCACGAGCGAGCGGATCTCGCGGTTGCCCGCCTGCTTCCCCATCTGCCCCAGGACCGCCCAGTGGCCGACCTCCCCGGCCTCGGCCATCGTCAGGAACTCGAAGCCGTCGAGGCCGTCGGCGCCGCGCTGGAGGTAGTCCTTCATCATCGACTGCGCCTTGCCTCGGGTCTCGCGCGCCTTCTTCAGGACGGCGCCCTTCTTGCCGTCGAGCGTGCCGGCGACCTCGGTCGCGCGCTTCTCCGCGTCCGCCGCCTCGCCGCGCATCTGCTTCAGCTGCTTGCCGAGCGTGCGCTTCTGCTTCGGCTCCAGGAGCTTCTCGACGCGCTCGGTCGCGCCCTGCGCGGCCATCGCCAGCCCGATCACTTCGCCGAGCTTCTCCTCCAGGTTCGTCAACTCCGCCAACGTGCCCTCCTCGTGTCAGTGGCCGAGCGCGAGCCGGTCCGCGAGCGACGGCGGGAGGCCGCGCTCGCGCATCTCGCGCTGTGTCTCGTGGATCGAGTATGGGACGCGGTGGAAGGCGGCAAACCTCCCGGCCAGGTCGAGGAGCAGCCAGGCCGCGCGTGGATCGCCGTCCCGCGGCTGTCCCACCGACCCCGGGTTGAGCAGCCGGCGGACGGGATCGAGCTCCACGTGCGTTCCCGCGGGCGCGACGTCGCCGGAGACCGACGCGCCGTCCTGCGCGAGGGCGAGCGCGACGTGGCTGTGCCCGACGAGGACGAGGGGCTCGTCGGTCGCGGCGAAGGTGGCGAGCGCCGCCTCCGCGGTCAAGACGTACTCCCACACGGGGTCGCGCGCGCTCGCGTGGAACAGCGCGGTGCCGGCCCGTCGCGCCGCGGGCCGGAGCGACTCGAGGAAGGCGCGCGCGTGCGCGTCGAGCGCGGCCGCCGTCCAGCGCGCCGCCGCCGCGGCCTCCGGGTTGAACTCGGCGACGTCGACGCCCGCCGACCCGAGGGCGACGAGGTCGTGGTTGCCGACGAGGCAGAGCGTCGCCCGCTCCTGGACGACGCGGCAGCACTCGTTCGGGCGAGGGCCGTAGCCCACGGTGTCGCCGAGGCACCACAGCTCGTCGACGCCCTCGGCGTCGATCGCGGCGAGCACGGCCTCGAGCGCGGCGAGGTTAGCGTGGACGTCGGAGATGACTGCGACGCGATTCGCCATCGGCGCCGGAACGCTACTCGCGTGGATCGCGGCTGCGGTGCTGCTCTGGCGGACGTCGGTGCCCGGCGATCTCGACCTGCCGTCGCTCGAGACGGCCGCGCTGTTCCCGGCGCCGCTGCTCGAGCGGACGGCCGCGTACGCGCGCGGCGCGCGGCTCCTGTACCTGGCGACCCTGATCGTCGACCTCGCCGTGCTCCTCGCGCTCGTGCGCGTCGGCCCGGCCCTCGCCGGACGGCTGCGCGGCCCGACCGTCGTCCGCGGCCTCGGCGTCTTCGTCGTCGTGGCGGTGACGACGTGGCTCGCGGGGCTTCCGCTCGCCGCTGCGTCGCAGTGGTGGCGGCGGCGGTACGGCCTCTCGAACGCGGGCACGCTCGACGCGATCGTCCTGAACCGGTGGGCGGAGCTGGCCGGATCGCTCGTGCTCGGCGCGGCCGCGCTCGCCGTCGCGATGCTGCTCGCGCTCGGGCTCGGACGCCGCTGGTGGCTCGCCGGGGCACCGGCGCTCGTGCTCGTCGGCGCCGCGTGGATCCTGCTGCAGCCGGTCGTCCTCGCGCCGAAGCTCGACCGGCTCGACGACCCACGCCTGGCGGCCGCGATCCGCCGCCTCGGCGCGCGCGAGGGCGTCACCGTCGACCGCGTCGAGGTCCGACGGGCCAGCGAGCGGACCACGCGCGCGAACGCCGAGGTCTACGGCATCGGCGCGACGCGGACGGTCGTCCTCTGGGACACGCTCCTCGACGGACGCTACACGGACGGCGAGATCCGCTTCCTCGCCGCCCACGAGCTTGCGCACGTGAAGGCGCACCACGTCTGGAAGGGGCTCGCGTGGCTCGCGCTGCTCGCGCTGCCGCTCGTGTGGCTCCTGGCCCGGCTCGTCCGCGTCCAGGAGCCCGCGCAGGTGCCGCGCGCGGTGCTCGTCGTCTTCTGCCTCGGACTGCTCGTCTTGCCGCTCGAGAACGCGGTCTCCCGGCGCTACGAGCGGGAGGCCGACTGGATCGGGATGCGGGCGACCGGGGAGCCCGGAGCGGCCGAGGCGACGTTCCGACGGTTCGTCCGCACGAACCTCACGCAGCCCGACCCGCCGCGGTGGATCCACGTCCTGCTCGGGACGCATCCGACCCCCCTCGAGCGGGTGGAGCTCGCTAGGAGCCCGGCGCTTCGGGAAGGTTCCTGATCGCCTCGCGGCTCGACCACTTCGACCACGCGTCCTGGATCGCGGCGCTGAGCTCCTCGACGAAGCGCGGCGACATGTTCACGCGGGCGACGACGGCGCCCGGGATCTCGCCGTCCTCGACCTCGTGCTCGATCCGGGCGAACGTGATCGTGAACTCGTAGTCCGAGAAGCTCACGTTCGCGAAGTTCGCGTAGACCCCCGCGAGGTGCTTCTCGGGGTCGAGGTGGAGGTTCAGGTGGCGCTCCTGGGGCTCCTCGTCCACGTCTCTACGATACGCCACCGTGGAAACCGCGGTCGAACGCCTCCAATCCGAGCTCGGCGACGCGATCGAGGCGCCGGTGGCGCTCGAGCGTCCGGGGAACCCCGAGCACGGCGACTTCGCGACGAACGCCGCGCTGCGCGAGGCGGGCCGTCGCCGGCGGCCGCCCCGGGAGCTCGCCGAGGAGTACGCGGCAGCGGCCGAGAGTCTCGCCGCGGTGGAGCGAGCGGAGGTCGCAGGCCCCGGCTTCGTCAACCTCTGGCTCGCGCCGGCGTGGTACGGCGACGCGGTCGCGGAGGTGCTCGCGCGCGGCGCCGGGTACGGCGGCGGCTTCGCCTCGCCGCGCGAGCGCGTGCAGGTCGAGATGGTGTCGGCGAACCCGACGGGGCCGATCACGGTCGCGTCGGCGCGCAACGGGGCATACGGCGACGCCGTGGCGCGCCTGCTCGCGTTCGCCGGGCACGACGTGGCGCGCGAGTACTACTACAACGACGCCGGCGCGCAGATGGACCGGTTCCGGGCGTCCGTCGACGCGATCCGGCGCGGCGAGGAGCCGCCGGAGGACGGGTACCGCGGCGCCTACGTCGACGAGATCGCGCAGCTGCCGGGCGACCCGGTGCCCCGCGTGCTCGAGCGGATCGAGGCGTCGATGGAGCGCTTCCGGATCCACTTCGACTCGTGGGCGACCCAGAGCGAGCTCGAGCGCCGGCTCCCCGAGCTGCTCCCCCGGCTCGACACGTACGAGCGCGACGGCGCGACCTGGGCGCGCTCCTCGGCCTACGGCGACGAGGAGGACCGGGTGCTGCTGCGCTCGGGCACCCACGACCCGACGTACCGCGCCGCCGACGTCGCCTACCTCGTCGACAAGCTCGAGCGCGGCTTCGACCGGGCGATCTACGTCCTCGGCGCCGACCACCACGGCACGCGGCACTGGTACGCGGCGATCGCGCGGATGCTCGGCTACGACCCGTCGCGCCTCGAGGTGCTGCTCTACCAGCTCGTCCATCTGACGCGGGGCGGCGCGCACACGAAGATGTCGAAGCGCCGCGGCGACGTCGTGTTCCTCGACGACTTCGTCGACGAGGTGGGCGTCGACGCCGCGCGCTGGTTCCTCGTCAACCGCGGCCCCGACCGCACGATCGAGATCGATCTCGACCTCGCCGCGGAGAAGACGCAGAAGAACCCCGTCTACTACGTCCAGTACGCGCACGCGCGCATCGCGGGGATCCTCCGGAACGCGGGCGACGCGACGGTCGGCGCGCCCGCGCCCGACGAGCTCGCGCCCGAGGAGCGGGCGCTCGTGAAGCGGCTGACGGACTTCCCGGCGGTCGTGCGCGACGCCGTCGACCGGCGCGGGCCCCAGGGGGTGCCGGAGTACGCGATCGGGCTCGCGGACGACTTCCACCGCTTCTACCACGAGCACCGGGTGCTCGAGAGCGAGCAGCAGGCCTTCCGGCTCGGTCTGGCGAAGGCGACGCAGACGGTCCTCGCCCGCGCGCTCGATCTCGTCGGTGTCGCGGCGCCCGAGCGGATGTAGCTAGGCGCCGACGGGGAAGCGCGCTCGGATGCGCGTGCCGCCGCCGGTCGGGCTCTCGAGCTCGAGCCGGCCGCCGACCGTCTCGACCCTGTCCGCGAGCGCGCAGAGGCGCGCACAGCCGGGATCGGCGCCCCCGCGGCCGTCGTCGGCCACCTCGAGCGTGATGCTGCCGTTTCCCCGTGCCAGCGAGACCCGGACGTGCGAGGCGTCGTCCTCGCCGGCGCTCTCGATCGCGCTCAGCACGACGTCGTACGCGGCGCGCTCGACCTCGGCCGGCAGCCGTTCCTCGGGCACCTCGAGCTCGACGGGGATCGCGGCGCGCGTCGTCGCGGCGAACAGCGCCGGCCGGAGCCCGCGTTCGGTCAGCGCGACGGGATGGAGGCGCCCGGCGAGGTCGCGAAGCTCCGCGCCCACGCGGGCGAGCTCCTCGACCGCCTGGTCGATCAGCGCGAGGGCCTCGCCCTCGTCGATGCGCCGGCGGAGCGTGTGGAGGAGCAGCGACACGCCGACGACGCGCTGCTGCGGCCCGTCGTGGAGCATCCGCCCGAGCTCGGCGCGGGTCGCGTCGCTGCAGGCGACGAGCCGTGCGCGCGACTCGACGAGATGCCGGAGCTCGGGGTTCATGGCCGGACGGTACTCCGGGCGCAGACGTGCGAACAGGGGGTTGACCGCACCTTTGCGTAAGCGTACGCTTACGTAAGTAGTGGCTTACGAAAGGGCGATGGACGCACTGGGCGACCCGACGCGGCGGGCGATCCTCGAACGCCTCCGCGCCGGTCCCCGAGCGGTCGGCGAGCTTGCCGAGGGGCTGCCGGTGAGCCGGCCGGCGGTGTCGCAGCATCTGCGGGTGCTCGAGGACGCCGGGCTCGTCGTCGCCCGCAGGCAGGGGACGCGGCGGCTCTACCGGCTCGATCCGGACGGGCTGGACGGGCTGCGCGCGGCCCTGGACTCGTTCTGGACGGACGCGTTGGCCGCGTACGCGGCGGCCGCGCAGGAGGAGGCACG
>JBLNEO010000178.1:0-17986 GCA_050262775.1 Pseudomonadota bacterium
GCGATCATGGGCGGCGCTGCCGGGTACCTGCTGAAGAGCGAGCTGCCGGAGCGGATCGTCGAGTTCCTCCGCGGCGTCGCGCAGGGCGAGGCGGCGCTCTCGGGCGCGGTCGCCCGGCGCCTGATGGAGCAGGTCCGCGAGGGCGGTGGCCGCCGCCACGGCGTCCCTCCGGAGATCGCGCGGAGCCTGTCGGCACGCGAGGTCGAGGTGCTGCTGCTGCTCGACGAGCACCTGGGGACCGACGCGATCGCGCGCAGGCTCTTCATCTCGGAGCACACGGTCCGCTCGCACGTGAAGTCGCTCCTGCGCAAGCTCGGCGCATCCTCGCGCGCGGAAGCGCTGCAGGCCCTGAGCGCCGCGCGGGTCTGATCCCTCGTTCGAGGGACGGAGATCACCCACGCTGGGGGAGGCGCGGGCGATGACCCGGACGCCGCACCAGCCGATACTCGGGACAGCTGCTCCGGACGGCGCCTCGCAGGGGAGAGCGCCGGACACAGGGGTCGCGGTGGCGAACGACTGCAGGGGCCGGCCTGGCGGGGCCGGCCCCTCGCGTGTCAGGAACCGAGCCCGTCGAGCGCCGCGTCGACGAGGCGCGGGAGCGTCGAGACGTTGTAGCCGCCCTCGAGCACGGCCGCCACACGCGGCGCCATCGCCGCGCAGCGCCGGCCCATCTCGCGGAAGCCCTCCTCCGTCACGGTCATGTCCGCCAGCGGGTCCTCCTCGTGCGCGTCGAAGCCCGCGGAGACGAGCAACAGGTCGGGCGCGAAGCGGCGCAGCTTCGGCTCGATCGCCTCGGAGAAGGCGTCGAGGTACTCGCGGTCGCCGTAGCCGGCCGGGAACGGCAGGTTGAGCAGCGTCTCGCCCTGCTCCTCGGGGCCGCCGCTCCACGGGTAGAACGGCCACTGGTGCAGCGAGACGAAGAGGACGCTCGGGTCGTCGCGGAAGATCGCCTGCGTCCCGTTCCCGTGGTGGACGTCCCAGTCGAGGATGGCGACGCGCTCGAGGCCGAGCGCCGCCTGCGCGTGGCGCGCGGCGACGGCGACGTTGTCGAAGAGGCAGAAGCCCATGGCGTGGTCGGGCAGCGCGTGGTGACCCGGCGGCCGTACGAGCGCGAACGCACCCGTCTCGACGGCCTCGATCGCCGTCCCGGCCGCGAGCAGCGCCGCCTCCCAGCTCGTCTGCGAGCAGATCGTGTCCCCGTCGACCCAGGTCGGGTGCGAGATCCCCCGGATGTGGCGGACGTGGTCCGGCGTGTGACAGCGCTCGAGTTCCGCGGCGGTTGCGACGCGGGTCGCCTCGCGCCACGGCAGCGCCTCGAGCAGGACGCTCATCCGCTCGGGGCGCTCGGGGTGGTGCCAGGTCGGATGGAGGCGGGTGAAGGCCTCGTGGCTGAGCAGCTCCATCAGGCGAGCGCGGCGAGGCGGTCTGCGAGGCGCGCGAGCCCCCAGTCGCGGACGAGCGCCGCGCCGCGGGCCCACGTCGGCTCCTGGTCGGGGATCGGCGGCAGCGGCGCCGCCGCGTCCACCGTCGCGATCCGTCGGTAGAGCCGGAGCGCGTCGGCCTCGGCGGCGAACCGTCCGGCCTCGAGCGCGGCCTCCAGCGTGCCGTGCTCGCGGAGCACGTCGGCGGCCTTCTTCGGCCCCACCCCGCGGGCACCGGGCAGCCGGTCGGAGGGGTCGCCCCGGAGCGCGATGAAGTCGGGCACCTGGGCGGGCTCGACCCCGTACCGCTCGCGCACCTCGGCCGGACCGACCCGTGCGAGCTCGGAGACGCCCTTCGTCGGCTGGAGGATCGTCGTGCGCTCGCTCGCCAGCTGGAACATGTCCCGGTCCGAGGTGAGCACGACGGCTTCGCCGCCCGCCGCCTCCTCCGCGGCGGCCGCGGCCCCGAGGAAGTCGTCGGCCTCGTACCCGGGCTCCTTCGCCCAGGCGAAGCCGAGCGCCGCGACGACCTCGGGCAGCCGGTCGAGCTGGGCCGTCAGCTCGGGCGGGAACTCGCGCCCCGACTGGTACGCCTCGAACGCCGTGTGCCGGTACGTCGGCACCGTGAGGGTGTCGAAGCCGACGACGGTCGCGCGCGGACGCTCGGCCTCCCAGACGGTGACGAGCATGTTCGTGAACCCGACGATCATGTTCGCGGGGCGGCCGTCGCCGTCGCGGATCGACGACGGGAGCGCATGGAACGCGCGATGCGCGAGCGAGTCGCCGTCGACGACGAGCAGCGGTCGCGTCACAGGGTCGCCTCCAGGCGCTCGATCTCCGCCCGCAGCCGCTCCGTCGCCTGCGCGGCCGCCTCCTTCGGGTCGGCGTCGCGCAGGTCGTCGAGCTCGATGGGCGCGCCGTACGCGACGCGGAGCGGACCGAGGCGCGCGAGGCGGTCGGTGCCGGCGATCGCTACCGGGACGAGCGGCACGCCGGCGTCGAGCGCGATCCGCGCCGCACCCGTCCGCCAGCGCGCCTCGTGCTTCTTCCTCAGACCCTTCCTCCGCCGGGTGCCCTCCGGGAACATCACCACGAGGTGTCCCTCGCGGCACAGCTCGACCGCCGTCCGGATCGCCTCTGCGTCCGCCTGCCCGCGCCGGACCTTGAATGCCCCCGCGGACTCGATGAACGCGCCGAGCGGGAACCAGAAGAGCTCCGACTTCCCCATGAAGCGGAGGTACCGGCGCGGGAAGAGCGGCAGCCCGAGCGGCCACGGGTCGAAGTTGGAGTTGTGGTTCGCCGCCAGCACCGCGCCGCCCTCGCGCGGCACGTGCTCGAGGCCGCGCCACCGCAGCCGGAACGGGAAGCGCACGAGCGCCCAGCTGAGGAGGCCGACGAGGAGGTACACGGGTGAGGGACGCGGCGCGGCCACGGCCCGGAGCCTACGAGGAGCAGAGGGAACGCGCGGCCGTGACCGAACTGTGGAGGATCGTGCGGTCGCCCGGGACGGGCGGACGGCTGCGCTACCGTGTCCCGCCGATGGCCAAGACGCTGATCATCGCCGAGAAGCCGTCCGTCGGCCGCGACCTCGCCGAGGCCCTGCCGGGAACCTTCGCGCGGCGCAAGCTCGAGGAGCTGACGAAACGGTCGACGACGAAGGCCGCCGACGCGGACGGCGACGGCGCGGCCGCCGACGCGGAGGCAAAGCCGGCGCGCGGCCGGAAGCTCGAGACCGTCTTCCTCGAGGGCGACGACTACGTGATCACGTGGGCCGTCGGCCACCTCGTCGAGCTGGTGGAGCCCGAGGCCTACGACGAGCGGTTCAAGAAGTGGCGCATGGCCGACCTCCCGATCGTCCCGGACGCCTTCACGCTCCAGCCCCGCGACGCGAACTCGCGCAAGCAGCTGAAGCTGATCGAGAAGCTGCTGAAGCGCGACGACGTCGACCGCGTCGTGAACGCCTGCGACGCCGGGCGCGAGGGCGAGCTCATCTTCGCGTACGTCTACGAGGCCGTCTTCGGCGTCTCGCCGACCGAGCCCGACGCGCCGAAGCCGGTCGAGCGCCTCTGGATCTCCTCGATGACGAAGCAGGCGATCCGCGAGGGGTTCGAGAAGCTCCGCCCCGGCACGCAGATGGCCCCACTCGAGGCGGCCGCGCGCTCCCGCTCGGAGGCGGACTGGCTCGTGGGGATGAACGCGACGCGGGCCGCCACGATCCGCGGCCGCGCGTGGGTCGGCGGCGTCGTCTCGCTCGGCCGCGTCCAGACGCCGACGCTGGCGCTCATCGTCAAGCGTGAGCGCGAGATCCAGGCGTTCGTCCCGCAGCCGTACTGGCTCGTCCACGCGAGCTTCGACCCGCGCTACGGCGGGCTGTGGTTCCACGAGGACGAGACGCGCCTCTGGGACGGCGAGCAGGCGGCGGCCATCGCCGTGAAGGTGCAGGGGAGGGACGGCACCGTCGCCTCGGTCGAGCGCCGCCAGCAGAACGAGAGCGCGCCGCTCCTCTACGACCTCACGTCCCTCCAGCGCGACGCGAACCGCCGCTTCGGCTTCTCGGCGCGGCGCACGCTGCAGGCGGCGCAGTCGCTGTACGAGGGCAAGAAGGCGATCACCTACCCGCGCACGAACTCCCGCTACCTCTCGGGCGACCTCGTGCCGCAGCTGAAGACGATCGCCGCCTCGCTGAAGCCGATTCGCGACTACGCGGAGGCGGCGCAGTACGTGATGCGCCTCGACCAGCTCCCGCTCGGCCGCGTCGTCAACGACGCCAAGGTCTCCGACCATCACGCGATCATCCCGACCGAGATCGACCACGACCTCGAGTCGTTCACGCCCGACGAGCGCCGCGTGTTCGACCTCGTCGCGCGCCGGTACCTCGCCGCCTTCCACCCGCCGGCACGCTACGAGCGGACGACGATCGTCACCGAGGTCGAGGGCGAGCGCTTCCGTACACGCGGCAAGGTGACGCTCGAGGCCGGCTGGCGCGCCGTCTACGAGCGCGACGAGCCGACGGCGGCCAAGCAGGACGAGGAGGGAGAGGGCGAGGGCGTCGAGCTGCCGAAGCTCGAGCAGGGCCAGGCCGTCCGCTGCGTCGAGGCCGAGACGGAGGGGAAGGAGACGAAGCCGCCGCCGCGCTACACGGAGGCGACGCTGCTCTCCGCGATGGAGACGGCGGGCCGGCTCGTCGACGACGACGAGCTGCGCGACGCGATGAAGGAGTCCGGCCTCGGGACGCCGGCGACGCGCGCCGAGATCATCGAGACGCTCCTGCGGCGCGAGTACGTCGAGCGCGTCGGGCGCGAGCTGATCGCCACGCCGAAGGGCCTCCAGGTCATCACCATGCTGGAGGAGAACAAGCTCACCTCGCCGGAGCTCACCGGCGACTGGGAGAAGCGACTCGCCGACATCGAGCACGGTCGCGCCGACCGGCAGGCGTTCATCGACGACATCGCGGCGTTCGCGAAGCAGACGGTCGAGGAGATCGCCGCGCTCGACAAGGAGAAGCTGCGGCCCGAGCGGGCCGAGCTCGGCCTCTGTCCGCGGTGCGGCAAGGAGACCGGCGAGATCATCCGCGAGAACTCCCGCGCGTTCGGCTGCACGAGCTGGAAGAGCCGGGAGGAGACCGGGTGCGGCTTCGTGATCTGGAAGCGCGTCGCCGGCCGGACCCTGACGCCGGAGATCGCGCGCCAGCTGATCGAGGAGGGCCGCACGCGCGAGGTGCTGTCCGGCTTCAAGTCCCGCGCCGGCAAACCTTTCCGCGCGCGCCTCGTCCTAACGCCAGAGGGGAAGGTCGAGTTCGAGTTCCCGACCCCGCGCGCGCAAGCCGCCCAGCCGGCGGCCGCGGAATAACCGGTGCGGGGCGCGCGTTCGTCGGAGCAGGAGCACCACCGGTTCCTCTGGCATGCCCGGCGTCATCTGCTTAGAGTGCGAAAGTTTGGTTTTCCCGCGACGCAGCACCGAAAGGACGTAGAGGCTTCTTGACGCAGAACCAGTTGCAGGAGCTGTTGGAGACAGAGCACGTCCGGGCGCTCGTCGAGGCGTCCGAGGAGCGGGGCTTCGTGGAGGCGACGGTGCTCGAGGCGATGGCGCTCGAGCACGAGCTCTCCGACGTCGAGCTCGAGGAGCTGAAGCACGAGCTGGAGCGGCTCGGGCTCGAGTTCCGCGAGCTCAAGGTCGACGAGGCCGCGGCGACGAAGGACGAGGAGGAGAAGCCCGCGGCGGAGACCCTCAACCTCGAGCCGAGCGCAGGGCCGAGCGGCGCGGGCGACAGCCTGCAGCTGTTCCTCGCCGACGTCGGGCGCCACAAGCTCCTGACCGCGCACGAGGAGGTCGTGCTCGCGAAGGCGATCGAGCGCGGCGACGACCGGGCCAAGCGGCGGATGATCGAGTCGAACCTCCGCCTGGTCGTCTCGATCGCGAAGGGCTACCGCGGTCTCGGCGTCCCGTTCCTCGACCTCATCCAGGAGGGCACGCTCGGGCTCAACCGCGCGGTCGAGAAGTTCGACTGGCGGCGCGGGTTCAAGTTCTCGACGTACGCGACCTGGTGGATCCGGCAGTCGGTGCAGCGCGCGGTCGCGAATCACGCGCGGACGATCCGCGTCCCCGTCCACGTGGTCGAGCGCCAGCAGAAGCTCTCGCGCGCCGCGCGGCGGCTCGAGGTCGAGCTGGGCCGCGAGGCGACGAAGGAGGAGCTCGCGGAGGCGACGGGCCTTCCGATCCAGCACGTCGAGGAGGCGATGGGCGCCGCCCACGCCTCGGTGTCGCTGAACCAGACGGTCGGCGCCGACGACGAGGGCGAGCTCGGCGACCTCTTCGCCGACCGCGAGGCCGCGGATCCGTTCGACGAGGCCGAGGAGTCGCTCCGCCGGCAGGGCGTCCGCAAGGCGCTCGACGCGCTCCCCGAGCGCGAGCGGCGGATCCTCGAGCTGCGGTTCGGCTTCGAGGGCGAGCCGTGGACGCTCGAGGCGATCGGCAACGAGCTCGACCTCACGCGCGAGCGCGTCCGCCAGCTCGAGGGCCAGGCCCTCTCCCGCCTCGCGGCGCTGCGCGACATGATCTCGCTCTCGGCCGCGTAGGCGCGGGGCGACGCCGGAACGACCGAGGGCGGCCTCCGGGCCGCCCTCGGTGTTGTCCGCGCGTTAGCGCGTCGGGTCTCGCTTGCCGGGGGGTCGGTACTGCTTGATACTTCCCCCTCGCCTGTCGCACGACCTCAGGGCTATCGCTTCGAAAGGAGACCAGGTGAGGGCAACGCCGGTTCGCGTCCTTCTGCTCATCGCCGCGCTCGCGCTCGCGCTCGTCGCGGCCGGCTGCGGTGGAAGCGACGACGAGGCCTCCGGCGACACGAACGCCGCATCGACGGAGGGTGGTGGTGCCTCGGGCGGGACGCTCGTGTTCGGCACCTCTTCCGATCCGGTCGTGCTCGACGGCGCCCTCGTGTCGGACGGTGAGTCGCTGCGCGTGATCGACCAGATCTTCGAGACGCTCGTCTCGCTCAAGCCCGGCACGACCGAGCTCGAGCCCGGGCTCGCGGAGAGCTGGGAGATCAGCGACGACGGCCTCACGTACACGTTCAAGCTTCGCCAGGGCGTGAAGTTCCACGACGGCACGGCGTTCAACGCCGCCGCCGTCTGCACGAACTTCGACCGCTGGTACAACTTCACGGGCTCGTTCCAGAACCCGAGCGCGTCCTACTACTGGCAGACCGTCTTCGGCGGCTTCGCGAAGACCGACCCGAAGAGCGGCGCGCCGGAGGACAGCTACTACCAGAGCTGCACCGCCGTCGACGACAGCACGGTCGAGCTCAAGCTGACGAAGCCGTCGTCGGCCATCCTCGGCGCCCTCTCGCTGTCGTCGTTCGCGATCGCGAGCCCGAAGGCGCTGAAGGCCTACGGCGCCGACGAGGGCAACGTCGACGCCGACGGCGTCTTCCACCCGACGGGCACGTTCGGCACCGAGCACCCGATCGGGACGGGGCCGTTCAAGTTCGACTCGTGGACACGCGGCGACAAGCTGACGATCGTCCGCAACGACGACTACTGGGGCGACAAGGCCAAGCTCGACAAGGTGATCTTCCGCCCGATCTCCGACAACGCCGCACGGCTCCAGGCGCTGCAGACGGGCGAGATCCAGGGCTACGACCTCGTCGAGCCGCAGGACATCCCGACGATCGAGGGCGACAGCAACCTGCAGATCCTCGACCGCCCGGCGTTCAACGTCGCCTACGTCGGGTTCAACCAGGCGAAGAAGCCGCTCGACAACATCAAGGTCCGCCAGGCGATCGCCTACGGCCTCAACCGCCAGGAGGTCGTCGACAACTTCTACGGCGGCCGCGGCGAGGTGGCGAAGGAGTTCATGCCGCCCGAGGTCGTCGGGTACGCCGACGACGTCACCGAGTACCAGTACGACCCGGAGAAGTCGAAGCAGCTCCTCCAGGAGGCGGGGCTGAGCCTGCCGGTGCCGATCGAGTTCTGGTACCCGAGCGACGTCTCCCGGCCGTACATGCCGGACCCGAAGCGCAACTTCGAGGCCTTCCGTGCCAGCCTGGAGAAGGCCGGCTTCAAGGTCACCCCGAAGACGGCGCCGTGGAGCCCGGACTACCTCGGCAACGTCGACGAGGGCAACGCGCAGGTGTACCTGCTCGGCTGGACGGGCGACTACGGCGACCCGGACAACTTCATCGGGACGTTCTTCCAGAACCCGCAGAAGGCGTGGGGCTTCAACAACCCCGAGATCTTCAAGCTGCTGGACGACGCGGAGACGGAGACCGACCTGGAGAAGCGCGAGCAGCTGTACAAGGAGGCGAACCGGAAGATCATGGACTTCCTCCCGGGCGTCCCCTACGTGCACACGAAGCCGGCGCTCGCGTTCGCGGCGAACGTGAAGGGCTACCAGCCCAGCCCGGTGTCGCTCGAGTCGTTCGCGACCGTCTCGATCGAGGGCTAAGGAGGATCTGATCCAGGAAAGCCGGCGGACGAGGACCTGAGATGTTGCGGTTCGTCGTCCGCCGGCTGCTCCTGCTCGTGCCGATCCTGCTCGGCCTCTCGCTGCTCGTCTTCTTCTGGATCCGCGCGCTCCCCGGGGGCCCGGCGCAGGCGCTCCTCGGCGAGCGGGCGACGCCCGAGTCGGTGGCGGCGATCGAGCGCCAGTACGGGCTCGACGAGCCGGTGTGGAAGCAGTACGTCAAGTTCCTCAGGCAGACCGTACGGTTCAACTTCGGCGACTCGATCACGACGCGGCGGCCGGTCACCGAGGAGCTGAAGCAGCGTTTCCCGGCGACCGTCGAGCTCGCCGTCGCCGCGATGATGTTCTCGATCTTCCTCGGCGTCCCACTCGGATTCATCGCCGCGAAGAAACACGGGACGTGGATCGACCACGGGAGCCTCGTCGCGTCGCTGCTCGGAATCTCGATCCCGATCTTCTTCCTCGCCATCCTGCTCAAGTACGTCTTCGCCGTCCGGCTCGGCTGGCTGCCGACGGTCGGCCGCGTCTCGGTGCTCATCGACATGGAGCACCCGACGAACTTCTACGTCGTCGACGCCATCGTCACGGGCAACTGGGAGGCGCTCTGGGACGTGCTCAAGCACCTCGTCCTCCCCGCCGTCGCGCTCGGCACGATCCCGCTCGCGATCATCGCGCGCATCACGCGTGCTGCGGTGCTCGACGTCCAGAACGAGGACTACGTCCGGACCGCTCGGGCGAAGGGCCTCGCGCCGCATGTCGTCGACGTCAGCCACGTGATGCGGAACGCGATGCTGCCGGTCACGACGATCGTCGGTCTGCAGGTCGGCCTGCTGCTCTCGGGTGCCGTGCTGACGGAGACGGTGTTCGCGTGGCCGGGCATGGGGACGTGGCTCGTGCAGGCGATCTCGACGCGCAACTTCCCCGTGCTCCAGGGCGGCATCCTCTTCCTCGCGCTCGTCTTCGTGCTCGTGAACCTCATCGTCGACCTCTCGTACGCCCTCATCAACCCGAGGATCAGGCTGAGCTAGATGTCCGTCGCCGAGCTCGAGGCACGCGAGGTCCAGATCGACCAGGCCGGCGGCGGCGGCGGGCTCTGGGCCGACGCGTGGCGCCGGCTCAGGCGCGACCCCGGCTTCTGGGTCGGAACGATGCTCGTCAGCCTGTTCGTGCTCGTCGCCCTGCTCGCGCCGGTGCTCGCCCCCTATGGTCCGCGCGAGCAGCTCGGGCTGGCGTCCGCGTTCGACGGGCCGTCCTCCTCGCACTGGCTCGGTCTCGACGAGCTCTCCCGCGACGAGTATTCGCGGATCCTGTGGGGCGCCCGCTACTCGCTGATCATCGGCGTGGTCTCCGTCGCCGTCGGCCTCTCGATCGGGCTCGTGCTCGGCGCGACGGCCGGCTACCTCGGCGGCTGGGTCGACACCGTGATCATGCGCTCGATGGACGTGATGCTCTCCATTCCCGGGTTCCTGATGGCGGTCGGCATCGTCGCGCTCCTCGGCCCGGGCCTCTGGCAGATCATGATCGCCGTCGGAGTCGTGAACGTGCCGATCTTCGCGCGGCTCCTCCGGGGCTCGGTCCTGGCGCAGCGCGAGAACGACTTCGTGCTCGCGGCGCGCGCGATCGGCGTGCCGAAGCGGACGATCCTCTCGTCGCACATCCTCCCGAACGCGATCTCGCCGGTGATCGTCCAGGGGACGCTGGCGCTCGCGACCGCGATCATCGACGTCGCCGGCCTCGGCTTTCTCGGGCTCGGCCCGCAGGACCCGGCGACGCCGGAGTGGGGGACGATGCTCTCCGGCGTCAACCGCTACTTCCAGTCGGGGCCGCACCTCGCGCTCGCGCCGGGGTTCGCGATCGTCATGTCCGTGCTCGGCTTCAACCTCATCGGCGACGCGCTGCGGGAGGCGCTCGACCCGAAGCTCCGGGGGCGAGCGTGAGCGACGCGCTCCTGCGCGTCGAGGACCTGCACGTCCGCTTCGGCACGACGCGCGGGCTCGTGCATGCCGTCAATGGCATCTCGTTCGAGATCCGCGCGGGCGAGACGCTCGGAATCGTCGGCGAGTCGGGCTGCGGGAAGTCGGTCACGTCGCTCGCGATCCTGGGCATCCTCGCGCGGAACGGACGCGTCACGCAGGGGCGCGCCGTCTTCGAGGGTCAGGACCTGATCGGGATGGACGACGCCGAGCTCCGCCGGATCCGCGGCAAGGAGATCGCGATGATCTTCCAGGACCCGATGACGTCGCTGAACCCGGTGATGACCGTCGGGAAGCAGATCCGCGAGTCGCTCGAGACGCACATGGGCATGGACCGACAGGCGGCCCACGCGCGCGCCGTCGAGCTGCTGGACCAGGTCGGGATCCCCGGTGCGAAGCAGCGCGTCAAGGATTACCCGCACCAGTTCTCCGGCGGCATGCGCCAGCGGGCGATGATCGCGATCGCGCTCTCGTGCGAGCCGAAGGTGCTGATCGCGGACGAGCCCACGACCGCGCTCGACGTGACGATCCAGGCGCAGATCCTCGAGCTCCTGAAGGCACTCGTCCGCGAGCACCGCACCGCGCTCGTGATGATCACGCACGACCTGGGGGTCGTCGCGGGCATGTGCGAGCGCGTGAACGTGATGTACGGCGGCATGTTCATGGAGACCGGCGGCGCGGAGGCGATCTTCGGGACGCCCCGGCACCCGTACACGCTCGGCCTCCTCCAGTCGGTGCCGCGCCTCGACGCGGCGCGCAAGGAACGGCTGCGCCCGATCGAGGGCGCGCCGCGCGACATGCTCACGGCACCGGAGGCCTGCCCCTTCGCGCCGCGCTGCCGCTACGAGGTGGAGCAGTCGCGCAAGTCCGTGCCGCCGCTCGTCGAGATCGAGCCCGGCCACTTCGTCTCGTGCTTCAACCCCGTCCCCGCCGACGAGTGGCGTCGGTCGCGCGCCGAGGCCGCCGCGTGAGCGCGAACGGCGACGGAGGCGCGCCGCTCGTCCGGACGGAGGATCTCAGGATGTGGTTCCCGATCCGCTCGGGGATCGTGCTCGATCGCCACGTGGGCGACGTGAAGGCCGTCGACGGCGTCTCGCTGACGATCGACCGCGGCGAGACGCTCGGCCTCGTCGGCGAGTCGGGATGCGGCAAGTCCACGGTGGGCCGCGCGATCCTGCGCCTGTACGAGCCGACCGGAGGCCGCGTGATCTTCGACGGGCAGGACATCACGACCCTCGGCGAGGCCGCGCTCAGGCCGCTGCGCCGCCGCATGCAGATGGTGTTCCAGGATCCGTTCGCGTCGCTCAACCCGCGGCACTCGGTCGGACGGATGGTGGCCGAGCCGCTGCGCGTCCACGGCCTCGCGCGCCGCGGCTCGGCACGGAAGCGCGTGCGCGAGCTGCTCGAGGTGGTCGGCCTGCCGCAGGACGCGATCTCGCGGTACCCGCACGAGTTCTCCGGCGGCCAGCGACAGCGGATCGGCGTTGCGCGCGCGCTCGCCGTGAATCCCGACTTCATGGTGCTCGACGAGCCGGTGTCGGCGCTCGACGTCTCGATCCAGGCGCAGATCATCAACCTCCTCGAGGAGCTGCAGCGCGAGTTCGAGCTCACGTACCTGTTCATCGCTCACGACCTCGCGGTCGTCCGGCACATGAGCGACCGGATCGCCGTGATGTACCTCGGGTCGGTGGTCGAGGTCTCCCCGGCCGACGACCTGTACGACGAGCCGCTGCACCCGTACACGATCTCGCTGCTGTCGGCGGTGCCGCTCCCGGACCCGGTCGCCGAGCGCGAGCGCGAGACGATCCTCCTCCAGGGCGACCTGCCGAGCCCGGCGAACCCGCCGCCGGCGTGCCGCTTCCACACCCGCTGTCCGTTCGTGCAGCCCACGCGGTGCACGGAGGAGCCGCCCCCGCTGCGACCGTTCGGAGAGAGCAGCCACCTGGTCGCCTGCCACTGGGCGGAGGAGATCAAGGCCGGGAAGATCCTGCCGCAGCAGCGCGAGGTCGAGTTCGTCGAGCAGCGCGGGGCGACGGCGTACGTGCCGCCGGTCGACTGATGGAGGAGGCACGCCTTCGCGAGACGGAGCACGGCGTCGTCGTCGAGGGGGACGGCTGGTTCGTCGTCAACCCGCGCGATCTGGCCTGGGAGACGATCGACGGGAGCGGAACCTGGTGCGCGTTCGAGGCGCCCGAGGAGGAGGGCCGGCAGATCGGGATCGGCGTCCACGTCGTGATGCCGGGTGAGGCGAGCGCGATGTATCACGCGGAGGATGCCCAGGAGGGCTTCATGGTGCTCGAGGGTGAATGCCTCCTGATCGTCGAGGGGGAGGAGCGGCTGATGCGGCAGTGGGACTACTTCCACTGCCCGCCGGGCACCGAGCACATCACGGTCGGCGCGGGGACGGGTCCCTGCGCGATCCTCATGCTCGGCGCGCGGGTGCCGGGTAGGCCGATCCGGTACCCGGTGAGTGAGCTCGCGGCGCGGTACGGCGCGTCGGTCGAGCAGGAGACGGACTCGCCGCGCGAGGCGTACGCGGGCCAGCCTGATCCGCGGCCCGCGCCGGCACCGTGGCCGCGCTGAGGACGTGCGCCGTCGAGGTGGCGGCGCTGCGGGCCGAGCCGCGCGACGAGGCCGAGCAGGTGACGCAGGCGGTTCGCGGCGAGCCGCTGTGGATCGAGGACGAGCACGGTGCGTGGGCGCACGTGCGGACGTACTACGACTACCGCGGCTGGATCCGCCTCGACGCGCTGCACGGCGACGCCCTCGCCGAGGCCCGCGCGCTTCTCGACACCCCGTACGAGTGGGGCGGGACGACGGCGCGCGGGATCGACTGCTCCGGGCTCGTGCACGTCGCCTTCCGCCGAGCGGGCTGGGTCGTCCCGCGCGACGCCGACCAGCAGGAGGACGCGGGCACGCTCGTGCCGGAGGACGGGCTGCTGGTGGGGGATCTGGTCTCGTACGACCTCTCGGACGGGGCGGCCGACCACATCGCGTTCTGGCTCGGCGACGGGCGGATCCTGCACGCGACGGGACGCGACGGCGTGGGCGCGGTGGTCGAGGAGGTCGAGCCCGAGGAGCTCCGGACGCGGCGCCGGCGAACGTTCCGCCTGGGATCCCTCGAACGGGGGGGAACGCCGACCTAAAGCGGCCGATTTCCGGCGCCGATAGTCCGTTCGTGGACGCCGCAGAGCGCAAGGAGATCCTCAGCCGCTACATGGATCACTCCCGCCGGTTCGAGGAGGCTGCCGCGTCGCGCCGGCGCAACGGCGCCCCCGCGACGGCCGAGGTGATCCCGTTCGGCGGCCCGCTCCGCGAGCTCGGCCAGGAGCCGACCGCGCGCGAGATCGAGGTGCTCCAGCTGATCTCGGACGGCCTCGTGAACCGCGAGATCGGCCAGCGGCTCTTCCTGTCGGAGGAGACCGTCAAGAGCCACGTCCGGCACCTGCTGGCGAAGCTCCAGGCACGCTCGCGCGCGCATGCCGTGGCGGTGGGCTTCCGCCGCGGCATCATCATCTGAGGGCGTCTGAACGCCGCCCGCTCCGTGCGGAGCGGGCGTTTCTAGCGGTCCGTCGGGCGGCCTCTATCCACAGCTCTGTGGAAATCCCTCAACAGGGGGATGTCCCCATTCTGTGGAAAGCGGCAGGCTTCGACAGCTTTACCAATCCTTCGTGGCACCCACTACGGCACCGCGGGCCACGAACTTCAAGAACGACTTCCGCACGAGGCTCTCCTCGGTCGGGAACTGACGGCACCGACAGGGTATACCCCGTTTGGGGGAGGTTTCAAGGGCTTTTGGAAGATTCGGCACCGGTTTTCCGGATCACATACGACGGTCTCCTCGTTTACGCATCTGGAGTTGCGGGACTCGCTGCCGCAACGGCATGCGTTCTGATTGGCAGCGGTGCGCCCCTTGGCGACCCCTGGGCAGTTGTATGCCTCGCGGCCGTAGCGGCACTGGCCGAACGCGGCAGCGTTCGCCTCACCGCAACGACTGAGGTCTCCATATCGTTCGTGCCTGCTGTCTTTGCGGCGATTCTCTTCGGCCCGCTCGCTGCACTTGTCGTCGGAGCGGCATCGAACCTCTCTGACCTCGGCGATCGCTCAACCGACAGGCCTGTGCTCAAGTGGTTGACCTACACGTCGACGCGGGCGATTACCGGTGCCTACACGGGCACTATCGCGCTCGCGATCCGCGAAATCTTCGGAACGGGCGTCACAGCAGTCGCAATCGCGACAACGGTATGTGTCGTGAGTTCGGAGGCCTTGGACACACTGTGGGCAGGCGTGACGCGGAAGGTGCGGCGAAACGGTCACATGCGTGATGTCTTCACGGCTACGACGCCGCTGATCCTTGCCTCCGTCCCGCTCTACGGACCGATCGTCGCGCTATTGGTGATGGCCTATGAGCAGGTGAGCCCGTGGACGCTTCCCCTCTTCTTGATACCTGCTCTCGCGGCGCAGCGGCTTCTGATCCTCTACCAGGGAGAGCGTAAACTGACTTATGACCTCTCCGCTGTGAACGAACGGTTGGAGCGGGCGAATCTATCTTTCGCCTCGGCTCTTGTTGCGACGCTCGACGCTCGCGATCGCTACACGGCGGGCCACTCGGCTGCGGTTGCGCGCTATGCGCGTGACATCGCCGCTCGGATGGGTCTTTCGCAGGAAGACCAAGAACTGGCGCATCTCTGCGGACTAGTACACGACATCGGCAAGATTGGTCTTCCGCCTGGCCTGCTTGAGAAGCGAGGTCCGCTAACCCTCGACGAACGGCGTCAGATGGAGGATCATGCGGCGATCGGTGAACGCATCTTGGCAAATGTTGACGATTACGCCGAGATCGCACGCGTCGTGCGTCACCATCACGAGCGCGTCGATGGTTTCGGCTACCCGGATCGTCTTCGCGGCGAGGAGATACCGCTGCTCTCGCGGATCATCGCGGTTGCGGACGCTTTCGACGCTATGACGTCCGATCGACCGTATCGAGAGGCGATGCCGACTCGGGTCGCGCGCCTCCGACTCGCACAGGCCGTCGAATCGCAGTTCGACACCAACGTTGTCGCCGCGTTCGAAGCGATTCTCGCGGGAGAGGCTGCGCGATCTCCTGCACGCGACTTTGTTGAGGATCTGCGCGCGGCGGCAGTGGCAGCAGCGGTCTAGGGCGTGTCCTTGTAACGGATCGCCGCTTGCGTCCTCGTTCGGACGCCAAGCTTGTCAAAGATGTGCTGGAGGTGGGCCTTTACGGTCGCCTCGCTGATGAAGAGACGCTGAGCGATCTCCGTGTTCGAGGCTCCCTCGGCCACCAGGTTCAGAACCTCTATCTCACGCCTCGTCAACGTTGAGTCGCGGTCGGAGGTAAGGAGCCGGCGCACAAGATGTCGATCGGCACGGAACTTGCTCGAGCGAAGCGCGTCAGCGACACGTCGACGGACACCGGGATCGCGAAGCGCACCCGCGAGGGCGGCGTACCCGCGAACGGCAGTGATCAGACAATCGATGTTGTCGGTTTCGAAGACCGCCGCCTCGAGGGCGTCCACCGCGATCGTGGGTGATGCTCCGTCCGCAAGTGTCTTGATCGCGAGCACCGCGCGGCCCGTGACTCGCGGCTCGCTAGTCACGGACATCTCGAGTGCTTCGGCACCGAGGCGCGCGCCCCCTGAAGTCTCGCCTGCGCAGACGAGAGCAAGTGCGCGTGCCGATAGGAGTTCTGCTCTGATAGATGGGGACGCATCTGGAGCTTCCGGAATCGGGACAGCCACCGCAGCCTCCGTTCGGAGAGACGCCACGAGGATGCGTATTTCTAGGTTCGCCGCGTTGAGCATCACGTGAGCGTCTTCGGCCGCTGTCGAACGGGCCGCTTCAAGGTGAGTTATCGCTGTGCCGAACTGCCCCTTTCCCGCTTCCGCGGCTGCGAGGATGTTGAATCCGTGCGGGATGACGAATGAGAGCCGAAACTCAGAAGCATCCTCAAGTTCGCGGTCTGCGAGGGCAATCGCTTGGTTGTAGCGTCCTGTCAGCACGTTCCAATGGGCGAGTGTATTGAGAGCGTTTGTCCGCAGCATGGGATCGGCAACGTCGTCTAACAGTGAGATCGTTTCGCTAACAAACCGATCGTCGACGTCATGGCTTCCGAGACGATTGCCGTAGAGAATTCTCGCGATCCGCGCTCGGACGGCATCATCCGGGGACTCGACTTGCGCGGCGTCAAGCTCAACCGCCACCGATGCTGCGAGTTCCCGCGCCTCGGCATCCAGAGCAGCGTTGAAGAGTCCACCGAGCGCCCGCCGACGCTGATCCATCGCTTGAGCGATCTCCCGCGCGCTTGAGAACAGCCGGACGGCAGTATCGGAGTCCTCGCGAAGATGGGCAGCTTGACCGGCCACGAACGTTGCGCGGAAGAGCATTGGGTCACGCTCAAGTTGCGCGGCTGCTCGAGCACTAAGCGCGGCTGCTCGCGCGAACTCGCCGTCTCGGAGTGCAATCTCGGCCCTAGCGATGTCTGACACCGCAGTCTGACCACCGAAAACCTCTGCCTCGAGCCATCGCCGAAGCGTTCGAGCTCGTCCGGCTGCGAGCAGATCGTCGAGCGACTGGCGCAGCAATGATTGAGCTTCATCGAACAGTTCGAACTCACTTACGACTGCGAACGCAGCATCCCAGCGTCGTGTCGATGTGAAGGCCTCTGCCGCGGCGGACGCCGCATCCACCATCTGCGAACGCGAGCGTTGCGAGAAACGCTTCAGAAGAAAGCGACGCGCCAGAGGGTGGAACGCGTAATCGCCCCGGTCGGTTCGATGGAGAATTGCCGCGGCAACAGCGGCTTGCACGAGATCGGGAGTTGACGCTACCTCAGCTTCGATGAGGCCTTGCGGAGGAATCTCAGCTACGGCGAGGCGCTCGAGCGCGTGTTGGATCGGGATCGACAGGGACAAGAGCAATTCGCCCACGAAGTACTCGTAGAGGTGCTCCTCAGCGCGCTTCCGCTGTGGGAACGGGATTGAGTGACGCGCTGCGACGCCGATCACAGCCGGCCAGCCATGTGACAGCGCGACAAGTTCGTCGATCCGGTCGCGATCGTCCTCCGGCACGAGCGCATACGTCTCGGCTTGTGTGAAGGCCAAGTCACGGTGATCAAGGACCAAACAGGAGCCCTCAACGACTTCGCGGGCGAGGAAACCATCCGGCCGAATCCGCGAGGAAACGACGTAGCGCGAAGGGCTATTCCGGATCACCAAATCCAGAAGTGCTCGACACCCGGCATCGTTTGTAACCGATTGCAGATCATCGAAGATGATCGCGGGTGGCGCCGATGCCGGAAACTGCCGCATCAACAGTTCGGCCAGGACGTTCGAATCAGCATCCGGCGCACCGCGGGCTCGCAGCCGCTGCCGCGTCACGTTCGGAGCTTCTGGATTCAGGGCGCTCAGCTCATCTGCAAGCGCGAGGGCTAGCGACGCAGGGTCTGGCACCGTCCCGCCAGCGTCGATCCAGATGTGTCGCCGCTGCCGTGCCCACTGACGAGCGAGAGTCGTCTTGCCATACCCTGCCGGCGCGACGAGGAGGATGATCCGCGCATCCGTCTCGTCCAGCAGCTTGAGCAGCCGCGGGCGCTCGATGATGTGCCTCTCGCCC
>JBLNEO010000179.1:0-7910 GCA_050262775.1 Pseudomonadota bacterium
CCGGCCACGATGATCCCGAACCAGCGGGCCCACTCGCTGCCGGACACGATCGCGAACGACGCGATCAGCTGCAGGATCCCCAGCACCACGATGATCCAGCCCCAGGTGTTCAGGTCGCTGAACACGAAGGTCTGCTCGTTGACGAACACGCGCGAGCTGCCGATCGCGAGCATCCCGTTGATGGTGTTCCAGATGCCTGCGAACCCGAGCATGATCGCCGCGAATCCGACCCAACCGGCTCCGGCCACGTAGTCCATGTCGGAGGTGCGGTAGGCCCCCGACGCCGAGCCGTAGTCACGTGCCGCTGTCGACATGTGCGCTCCTCTCGTCGCGCTTTTCGCTTCCCACGGCAGTCGCCGGGGCTGATGGGATTGTCCGCGCCGCAGGCGCGCGGGCATCACCCAAACCGGACGATGCGGCGCCACTCTGCACCTGGGAGCGTCCCGTCGATGACGGAGGCCCGAGACGCGGGTGCGCAGGGCGCGGCACGGCGTGCGGAAGACGCCTTCGCCGGACTCGCGCCCGAGGCGTTCTGGCAGCGGTTCGCGACGTTGACGACGATCGCGCGCCCGTCGCGCCACGAGGAGGCGGCGGCGGCGCACGTCGAGGCATGGGCCGCGGAGCGCGGCTTCGACGCCGCCGGCGACGAGATCGGCAACCTCGTCGTCCGCGTGCCCGCGACCGAGGGGCGGGAGGGTGCGCCGACGATCGTCCTCCAGGGGCATCTCGACATGGTCTGCGAGCGCCGGCCCGACAGCCCCTACGACCCGGCCGAAGGTCGCATCCGCGTCCTGCGCGAGGGCGACTGGCTCACCGCGGACGGGACGACGCTCGGCGCCGACGACGGCGTGGCGATCGCCTCCATGATGGCGCTCGTCGACGACCCGGCGCTGCCGCACGGTCCGCTCGAGCTGCTGATGACGGTGCGCGAGGAGGTCGGGCTCGAGGGCGTCCAGGCGCTCGACGGCTCGCTCGTCACCGGCTCGGTGCTGCTCAACCTCGACAGCGAGGAGGACGGGCGCCTGACGGTCGGGTGCGCCGGCAGCACCGACACGTGGATTCGCGTCGCGCGCGAGCGCGGCGCGATCGGCGGCGGCGAGGCGGCCCTCGCCGTCGCCGTCAGCGGCGGGAAGGGCGGGCACTCCGGGTCGAACATCGCCCAGGGCCACTCGAACGCCGTGAAGGCGCTCGGGCGCGCGCTCCGTGAGACCGCCGAGGCCGTCCCCTTCAGGCTCGCGTCGCTCGACGGCGGCAGGAGCCGCAACGCGATCCCGCGCGACGCGCGTGCGGTGTGCGTCGTCGAGGGCACCCGCGCCGACGACTTCCGCGCCGCGGTCGCGACGGCCGCCGCGGAGATCCGCGACGCCTACCGCGTGACCGATCCCGGCATCGACGTCGCGGTCGCGGACGCCGAGGCGCCGGGCGACGCCTGGAGCGCCGACGACACCGTCGAGCTGCTCGACGTGCTCACGCTCGTGCCGTCGGGACCGCTGTCGATCAGCACCGAGTTCACGGGCCTCGTCGAGCTGAGCACGTCGCTCGGCGAGGCGATCACCGACGGATCGCAGCTCACGCTCCACAGCCTCTCTCGGTCGTCGAACGACCCGCTGCTCGCGGACGTGATCGCGTCGCTCGAGGCCGCGGCCCGGCTCGGCGGCGGCGAGCTCGAGGTGAAGCGGAACTACGGCGCCTGGCGCCCCGACCTGAGCTCCCCCACGCTCGCGGCCGCCGTCACCGTCTTCGAGCGCGTCCTCGGCGAGCAGCCGATCGTGACGGCCGTCCACGCGGGTCTGGAATGCGCGGTGATCGGCGACAAGGTCGCCCAGCCGCTCGACATGCTCTCGTTCGGCCCGCAGATCGAGTTCCCGCATTCGCCGGACGAGCGCGTGAGCATCCCGACGGTCGAGCGGTTCTGGAAGCTGCTCGTCGGCCTCGTCGACGAGCTCTCCGCGCCGACCGGGAGGCGCACGTGAGGGCCTGGCTGATCGTCGTCGCCGGCCTCGTGGCGTTGCTCCTCCTTGCCGCGGTCGTCGCCGACGGCCGCGACAACACCGGCAAGACCGTCCGGAGCTCGGCGTGGGCCGACGACGTCTGCAGCACCGTCGGGACGTGGGAGGGCCAGCTGGAGGGGATCGGCGACGACCTGGACCTGAGCAATGTCGCTGCCCGCCGGAACGACGGCGGCTCCGGCGACCAGGTCGAGGGAACCGTGTACGTCCGTGGCGCGATCGACCGCGCTGTCCAGGCGACCAACGACACCCTGGGCGAGGGCCTGAAGCGCGCCGGCATCCCCGACGCGCCGCAGGGAGAGGAGGCGTCGCGGATCATGCTCGACTGGGCGCAGACGACCGAGAACCGGCTGCGAGCGGTCAGCACCGCCCTCGGTCTCGCGCCGGACACGACGGCGACGGCGTTCGCCGGCCTCGGCGGCGCGGTCGTGGTGCTCGAGAACGCGGCCGTCGACGGACGCAAGGCGTTCGACGATGTCGCGGCGCTCGACCCGGAGCTCAAGGACGCGCTCGAAGGCGAGCGGAGCTGCCGCGACCTGAGGCAGGAGCAGCCGTGAGGCGGGTCCTGACGATCGCCCTCGCCGCGTCGCTGCTCGCCGCGGCCGGGCTCGTCGCCGCAGGCGCATTCGACGGCGACTCGCGCGCCGCGACGCCGACGACCGCGGCGACGACGGCGGGAACGGAGACGACGGCGACGACCCCGACGGCCACCACCCCCGCGACGACGACGGCCGAGGAGGAGACGACGAGCGGGACGGACTGGGCGCTGATCGCGCTCGAGGGCCTCCTGGTCGTCGGTTTCATCGCGCTGGGCGTGCGGGCGGGCGGGATCGGCCTCGGCCTCTGGGGCGGCGTCGGGACGCTCGTCCTCGTCTTCGTCTTCGGCCTCGATCCCGGTGAGCCGCCGGTGAGCGCGATGCTCATCATCGTGGCGGTGATCGCGGCGGCCGCGGCCATGCTGGCCGCGGGCGGGGTCGACTACATGGTCCTGATCGCCAGCCGCGCGCTGCGGGCGCAGCCGCAGCGCGTCAACATCCTCGCGCCCTTCGTCTCGTACGTCCTCTGCATCCTCACCGGGACGAGCAACACGTTCTATTCGATCATCCCGGTGATCAACGAGGTCGCATACGCCAACAAGATCCGGCCGGAGCGCGCGCTCTCGAGCTCCACGGTCGCGTCCGCGATCGGGATCACCTCGAGCCCGGTCGCCGCCGCGATGGCGACGCTCCTCCCGCTCGTCGAGACCGAGGGCTACGACCTCGTCGATGTGCTCCTGATCACGATTCCCGCCAGCATCGTCGGGATCCTCGTGATGTCGATCGTCATGAGCCGCCACGGCGCCGAGCTCGAGCAGGACGCCGAGTACCAGCGCCGGCTCGCGTCCGGCGAGGCGGTCCCGCCGGCACCGGCCGAGGACGTCCAGCTGCTGCAGTACGCGAAGCGCAGCGTCGCGATCTTCCTCGGCGCCGTGCTCGTGATCTGCGTGTTCGGGTTCGCCGAGGACCTCCGCCCGACGATCGCCGTCGAGGGCGGCGGCACGGAGCCGCTGTCGGTGACGCCGATCATCCAGATGGTGATGCTCACGGCGGCCGCGCTCATCCTCGTGCTCGCGCGCGTGAAGGCGAGCGACGTCCCGAACATGTCGATCTTCCGCTCCGGGATGGTCGCGATGATCGCCCTCTTCGGGATCGCGTGGATGGCCGACACGTTCATCGCCAACAACGAGGACGCGATCGTCCAGCTGCTCGGCGACCTCGCCGGCAGGTGGCCGTTCATGATCGCGATCTCGATCTTCCTCGTCGCGGGGCTCACGACCAGCCAGTCGGCGGCGACGCGGACGATGGTCCCGCTCGGGCTCGCGCTGGGGATCGGCGCGGGCTACATGATCGCGATGTGGACGGCGGTCGCCGGCGTCCTCTTCCTCCCCGCGAACGGCACGCAGATCGCCGCGGCCGAGGCCGACACGACGGGCACGACGACGCTCGGCAAGCGCGTGATCGACCACTCGTTCCAGCTGCCCCTCCAGATCGCGTGGCTCGTCACGGCGCTGACGGGCATGGCGATCGTGGCGGTGTTCCACTGATGGAAGGCGACGGGCAGACACCGCTGCCCGCCGCGCCGGAGCAGCCCGCGGCGCACATCTCGGTCGTCGGCGCGGCGTTCCTCGGCATCGGGGCGATGATCGGCGCCGGCATCTTCGCGCTGCTCGGCGAGGCAGCGGCCGTGGCGGGGTCGGCCGTGTGGCTCTCGTTCCTCCTCGCCGGGTGCGTCACGGCGCTGCTCGCGTACAACGTCGCCAAGCTCGGCATCCGCTACCCCTCGTCGGGCGGGCTGATCGAGTACCTCATGCGCGGCTTCGGGAACGGCCGCCTGCTGGGGATCGCGTCGTGGCTCGGCTACACGGCGGCGTTCGTGATCGTGTGCTCGATGGTCGCCGTCTCCTTCGGAAGCTACGCGACCTCGCTCATCGGCGACGACGCGTGGAGCGGCTGGGACAACGTCTTCACCTCGCTCCTCATCGTGGGCATGGCCGCGATCAACATGGTCGGCGCCACGTTCGTGAGCCGGGTCGCGTCGGTGATGGTCGTCGTCCTGCTCGGCGTCTTCGCCATCTTCATCTGGGTCACGATCGCCGACGTCGACTTCGACCTGCTCGCGTTCAGCACGTATCCGGGCTTCTCGGACATCATCGCGAGCATCGCGCTGACGTTCTTCGCGTTCCTCGGCTTCGGCGTGATGACGTTCACGGTCGGCAACCTCGTCAATCCGAAGCGAGAGCTGCCGAGGGCGATGATGCTCGCGCTCGGCCTGACGACGCTGACGTACATCCTGATCGCGATCGGCGTCTTCGGCACCCTCACCGTCGACGAGGCGATCGGCTACGGCGAGACCGCGATCGCAGAGGCGGCGCGCCCTGCGCTCGGCGACGCGGGCTTCACGATCATGGCGATCGCGGCGCTGATCGCGACCGCGGGCGCGACGAACGCGACGCTCTTCGGCTCGACGAACCTGACCGCGATGCTCGCCGACCTCCGCCAGTTCCCGCCCGTCTTCGGCCGGGAGTCGCGGCTCGGTCCGCACGGCGGCTTGCTGATCACGGCGGGCATCGTCCTGCTCGTCGCGAACCTCGTCGACCTCTCCGCGATCGCCTCCGTCGGGAGCGCGATCGCACTCGTGGTGTTCCTGCTCGTCGGGATCGCAGGCTTCCGGCGTCGGGCCGAGACCGGGGCGTCGGGCTGGGTCGTCCTGCTCGGCATCGCGGCGACCGCCGTCGTCCTCGGGTTCTTCGCCGTCGACACGCTGCAGAACGCGCCGCAGACCTTCACGGCCATGGTCGCGATCCTGGTGGTCGCGGTGGCAGCGGACTTCCTCTGGAAGCGCTCGCGGGGGGAGGAGACGCCCCTCGCCGCAGCCTCGCGCCCCGGTTAGGAGAACGAGACGCGCGGCGCCTCGCGCACCGGCTCCTCGATCTCGAAGAACGGCTTCTCGCCGAAGCCGAACACGCCTGCGACCATGTTCGCCGGCACGGTCTCGCGCGCGTTCTCGTAGGTCAGCACCGAGTCGTTGTAGACCTGGCGCGCGACGCGGATCTTCTCCTCCGTGTTCGCGAGCTCCGCCTGGAGCTGCTGGAAGTTCTCCGTCGCGCGCAGCTGCGGGTAGGCCTCGGCGACCGCGAAGAGCCGCCCGAGCGCAGCCGTGAGCACGTTCTCCGCCTTCGCCTGGTCCTCGACGGTGGTCGCTGCCTGGGCGGCGGTGCGCGCGCGGGTGACGAACTCGAAGGTCTCCCGCTCGTGCGAGGCGTAGCCCTTCACGGTCTCGACGAGGTTCGGGATCAGGTCGTAGCGCCGCCGGAGCTGCACGTCGACCTGCGCCCAGGCGTTCTCGACCCGGTTCCGGAGCCGGACGAGCCGGTTGTAGAGCACGACGACGGCGATCGCCAGCACGACCACCACGCCGACCACGATCAGCCCCCAGAGCACGGCCGGGACGCTACCCCTCGGGCCGGACGGCGATCCAGACGCTGTCCTCGCCGCCGCTCCAGGGGCGTCCGTCGAACCAGCCGAGGTGCGCCTCGACCCGGAAGCCCGCCCGCTCGATCAGCGCCTGCCACTCCGGCGGCGAGAGCCAGCTGAGCGCCATCGTCGTCGCCGCGTCGGCGTCGCGGACGGAGAGCGTCAGCGTCCGTTCGGCGAGGTCCCAGTCGGCGCGCTCGAAGATGCCGGGCTCGCGCTCGAGCCAGCGCGCGTGCGTCGCCTCCACGTCCTCGCGGCTGGGCTCGAACACGTCGAACGCGAGGCGGCCGCCCGGGACGAGCAGGTCGCGCGCCGCGCGGAGGGCACGGAGGCGGTCGTCGTCGCTCCGCAGGTGGAGGTAGGCGCGGAAGGGCACGGTCACGAGCCGCACGCGCTCGGGCACGGGGGGCTCGCGCAGGTCGCCCAGCCGCAGGTCGAGGAAGTCCGCCACGCCCGCGCGCTCGGCGGCCTCGCGGCAGACCGCGAGCATCCCCGCGGAGGAGTCGACGCCGATCACGTGCACGCCCGCGAGCGCCGTCGGCACCGCGATCCGGCCCGTCCCCACGCCCAGCTCGACGACGGGCGAGCCGGCGTCCGCCGCGAGCGACGCGTAGAAGTCCACGTCCTCCGTCACCGACACGCTCCACGGGTCGTAGAGGCGCGCGATCCCGTCGTACTCGGACATCGCGTCTATGCTCTCAGGGATGGAAGCGCGCGCGCGGTCGTCCCTGTTTCCACAGCCCCGGTCGGGCACCGGGGCGCGCACGGCCTAGCGTCCGTCGTCCCTTCCGGCCGGGGCTCCGCAGCCCGACGACCCGAAGGAGCTTCGATGGACCGCACACCCGATACAGTCGCCGCCGTGAACTGGGAGGCCGAGGAGCGCGAGGCGCTGGCCGCGTTCGCGTCGGCGGCGACGGCCGACGAGCTCGAGGCCGCCCACGTCCGCTACCTCGGCCGGAAGGCGGCGCTGCCGCAGGCCCTGCGCGGCGTCCGCGACCGCGAGACCGGGATGACGCTGAACGCGCTCCGCCGGCGGCTCGAGGAGGCCGAGGAGGCGGCCCGCGCGCGCCTCGACCGAGGTGCCGTCGCGGGCGACTACGACGTCACCCTTCCCGGCGACGCGCCGCCGCGCGGCCACCTCCACCTGATCACCCAGATCCGCCGCGAGGTCGAGGACGTCTTCCTCGGGCTCGGCTACGAGGTGGTCGACGGACGCGAGGTCGAGACGACCCACTACAACTTCGACGCGCTCAACTTCCCCGACTGGCATCCCGCGCGGTCGCCCGGGGACACGTTCTTCCTCGACGACGAGCGCGTGCTGCGCACCGAGACGTCGCCCTCGCAGATCCGGACGATGGAGGAGCGGCCGGGACCGCCGATCTACATGATCACCACCGGCCGCGTGTACCGCCGCGAGAACGTCGACGCGACGCACACGCAGACGTTCCACCAGGTGGAGGGCCTGGCGATCGACGAGGGGATCACGCTCGCCGACCTCAAGGGGACGCTGCTCGCGTTCATGCGCGCGATCTTCGGGCCCGAGCGGCGCATCCGCTTCCGCACGCACTACTTCCCGTTCACGGAGCCGTCGATCGAGCCCGACGTGTCGTGCTTCCTCTGCGACGGCGCGGGCTGCGCGGTGTGCAAGCACTCGGGGTGGCTCGAGATGGGCGGCTCGGGGATGGTCGACCCGGCCCTGTTCGAGTTCGTCGACCCGCAGAAGTACGACGCCGAGAGGGTGTCCGGCTTCGCGTTCGGGCTCGGGCTCGAGCGGATCGCGCTGCTCCGGCACGGGCTGCCGGACATCCGCCTGCTCTGGCAGAACGACCTCCGCGTCCTGGGGCAGTTCTGATGCGCGTCCCGGTCTCGTGGCTGCGCGAGTACGTCT
>JBLNEO010000180.1:0-4893 GCA_050262775.1 Pseudomonadota bacterium
GGCCCTAGTCGGCCACCTCGAACGGCCACGCGACGGCCGCGGCGGTGTCCGGCGTCGTCGCCAGCACCGTGACCACGTGGAACCCGGGCGCGACGCCCTGCGGGTCGCCCCGGAACGCGCCGCTGAACGGCCTCGAGCCGACGCGCACGACGCGCTGCGGCGCGCCGTCGAGCCAGAACGCGGCTCGGAGCAGGCGCCCCGACGCGTCCGCCTCGGCCCGCAGCACCGGCGTCGCGTCCTCCTCGTCGTTCGGCACGGGGTGCAGGCCCGCGAAGGCGACGCCGCCGAGCTCGAGGCGCCAGCGTCCGTCGACGAGGCGGAACGCGGCGCCGTAGGCCCAGCGCTCCTGCTCCCCGTCGTCGCGGACGCGGTCGCCGGTGACGGTCGCGACCGCCCAGCGGCCGACGCGCCGCGACAGCACGACCCGCGGCATCGACCGGAACGTGCTCACGTCGTTGTGGACGTCGAACGCGAGCCCGCGGCGGAACTCCGGGAGCGTCGGGCCCATCGTCTCCTGCGTCTCGGGGCTCAGCAGCGGCCACATCGCCGCCGCGTCCTCGCGGTTCGCCGCCTCCACGAAGCGGACGAGCACGCGACCCGGGGCCGGCGCCGGCGTGCCGCCCACGGGAGCGACCGGGACGCCCGCCTCGGCCGCGTCGCCGCCGCCTCCGCCGCAGCCGGCGGCGAGCAGCGCCAGCGCCGCGAGCGCGAGCGCCGCCCTCACGCGCGTCCGGCCTTGTGGAGCTGGGCGTAGATCGAGCGCGCCGTCTTGGCCGGCACCCCCGGCACGCCCTCGAGCTCCTCCGGCGAGGCGGCGAGGACGCCGTCGACCGAGCCGAAGTGGTTCAGGAGCGCGCGGCGCCGCGCGGGGCCGACTCCCTGCAGCGTGTCGAAGATCGACGCGAACCCCCGCTTCTCGCGCCGCTGGCGGTGGAAGCCGACCGCGAACCGGTGGGCCTCGTCGCGCACGCGCTGGAGCAGCTGCAGCCCCGGCGAGCTGCGGTCGAGCAGCACCGGCTCGGAGCGGCCCGGCAGGAACACCTCCTCCTCGCGCTTCGCGAGCGCGATCACCGCGACGCGCGGGAGGTCGAACCGCTGCATCGCCGCCAGCGCGGCCGCGAGCTGGCCCTTCCCGCCGTCGATCACGACGAGGTTCGGCGGCGACGCGAACGACTCGTCGTACTCCTCGTCGGAGACGTCGCCGAGACGGGCGAACCGCCGCGTCACGACCTCCTCCATCGAGGCGAAGTCGTCCTGGCCGTCGACGCCGCGCACGGCGAACTTGCGGTAGTGCGCCTTCCTCGGGACGGCGTCCTGGAACACGACCATCGAGCCGACGACCTCCTGCCCCTGGATGTTCGAGATGTCGAAGCACTCGATCCGCAGCGGCAGGCTCTCGAGGTTCAGCGCCTCGCGCAGCTCCTCGAGCGCCTCGACGCGCCGCAGGCGCCGCTGCTCGGCCGCGACCACCTCCGACGAGAGGGCGAGGCGCGCGTTCTCGGTCGCGAGCTCCTGCAGCCGCCGCTTCTCGCCGCGCTCGGGCCCGCGCACCTCGACGCGCGAGCCGCGCCGCTCCGAGAGGAACTCGGCGAGCGCAGCGAGGTCGCCGGCGTCGCGGGGAACGACGAGCTGCGGCGGGATGCTCGGCGCCGAGCCGTAGTACTCGACGGCGAATGCCTCGAGGATCGTCGTCAGGTCCTGCCCGGCCACGTTCTCGAGGTGGAAGCTGTGCCGGTCGACGAGCTTGCCGCCGCGCAGCGGGAAGATCTGCACCGCCGCGTGGTCGCCGTCCGCCGCGATCCCGATCACGTCGATCGTCCCGACGGAGCGGCGGTCGGCGGCCTGCCGCTCCGCGAGGTGCTGCACGGCCTTCAGCCGGTTCCGGTAGCGGGCCGCCTCCTCGAACCGCTCGCCGCGCGCGGCCTCGCGCATCGTCGCCTCGAGCTGGCGCAGGATCGGACGCGACTCGCCGGCGAGGAACTCGATCACGCCGTCGATGATCGCGCGGTACTCCTCGCGCGAGACGTAGCCGACGCACGGGGCCCTGCAGCGCTCGATGTGGTAGTCGAGGCACGGGATCCCGCTGTGGCGTCCCGGCTGCGGCCCCTCGCAGGGGCGGAACTGGAAGACGCGGTTGAGCACGTCCAGCGTCTCGCGCACCTTCTTCGCGTTCGCGTAGGGGCCGAAGTACCAGACTCCACGTCGGTGGCGCTCGCGCGTGAACATGACGCGCGGGTACTCGTCCTCGACGGTCACGGCGATGTACGGGAACGACTTGTCGTCGCGCAGGCGGATGTTGAACGGCGGACGGTGGCGCTTGACGAGGTTCTGCTCGAGGTGCAGCGCCTCCGCCTCGGTGCCGGTGACGATCACCTCGACGTCGGCGACGCGGCCCGGGAGCTGCGCGATCTGCGCCCGCGTGTCGGGCGTCCGCTGGAAGTACGAGCGCACGCGGGGACGCAGCGACTTCGCCTTCCCGACGTACAGCACCTCGCCCGCGGTGTCCCGGAAGAGGTAGACGCCGGGCTTCGTCGGGAGTCGCTTCAACTGCTGCTCGACGCGCTCGGCGGCCATGGCCGAGCCAGCGTAGCCGCCTAACGAATTCCGAATACCGACCGGCTACGGTGGCCGTGTGCGTGGGGTCCTGATCGCCGTGCTGGCGCTCGTTCTCGCCGCTCCGGCGGCGGCAGGAGGCCCGTCACTCGTCGTCGGCGCCGCGGAGGACTCGCCCAAGCAGGCGACCCTCGACGCGGCGAAGGCGCGCATGACGCTCGCGCAGCTCGCCGGGATCAAGGCCGTCCGCGTGACGACGCTCTGGCGGCCGGGCCTGACGGCGCCCCCGGAGGCGGAGCAGACGGCGCTGAGGAACGCGGCGGCGGCCGGGAACCTCACCGGGATCCGACTCGTCGTCTCCGTCTACCCGTTCGGCTCGAGCGTGACGCCGCTGACGCCCGAGGCGCGCACGCAGTTCGCGCGCTTCACCGCCGCGGTCGTCTCGGCCGGCTTCCGCGAGGTGATCGTCGGCAACGAGCCCAACATCAACCGCTTCTGGCTGCCGCAGTTCGCCGCCGACGGCTCCAACGCGGCCGCCACGGCGTTCCTCCCGCTGCTCGCCGAGACGTACGACGCGGTCAAGGCCGCCGACCCGCGCGCGTTCGTCTGGGGCCTCGGCCTCTCGCCGCGCGGCTCCGACAACCCGGCGCTGTCGCGCCCGACGCACTCGCCGACCGCGTTCATCCGCGACCTCGGCGCCGCGTACAAGGCGAGCGGGCGCACGACGCCGATCATGGACGGCCTCGCGATCCACCCCTACGGCGACAACTCGAGCCAGGCGCCGAAGGACTCGGCCCACCCGAGCTCGACCACCATCGGCCTCGCCGACTACGCGAAGCTCGTCGCGCTCCTCGGCACGTCCTTCGACGGCACGCCGCAGGCGGGCTCGACGCTCCCGCTCCTCTACGACGAGTACGGCGTGGAGGCCCAGATCCCGGCCGACAAGGAGCGGCAGTACGAGGGGACGGAGCCGGCGACGACGCGGCCGGTCGACGAACGCACGCAGGCGACCTACTACCGCCAGGCGATCGAGATGGCGTTCTGCCAGCCGACCGTGCGCGGGATCTTCCTGTTCCACGTCGAGGACGAGCAGGCCCGCGCCGCGTGGCAGTCCGGCCTGTACGCCCTCGACGGGACGCCGCGCGTCGCGCGGGACGTGGTCAAGGCCGCGTCTGCGGAGACGCGGCGGGGCGTCGTCGCCCGCTGCAACCTCCAGCTCGTCCCCCGTGTGGCACTGCGCCGCCTGCCCGACGCGACGGCGGTGAAGCTCCGCTTCTCGTCGAACCTCGACGGCGGCTACCGCGTCCGCCTGCTCCGCGAGGACGGGACGGTCGCGGGGTCGACCTCGGGGCTGATCGTCGGCGGGACGCAGAAGGTCGTCCGGCTGCGCCGCCCGGCCGTCCGGACGACGCTGTTCCGGCTCGAGGTGACGGTGCGCTCGACGGCGAACCCCGCGCCGCCGCAGCCGGTGCTCTCGTCGCCGTTCCGCATCCGCTGACGCGTACGATGGGCGCCGTGGACGGCCAGTACGTCGCGTACACCTTCGCGCGGGTCGAGCCCGCGTGGCGGCGCCTCCCGGTCGAGGAGCGTGCCGCGCACAAGGACGCCTACGCCGAGGTCGTCGAGGAGTTCGCGGCCCGGCTGGACGGCCTCCGCGCGTACTCGCTGACCGGCGTGCGCCCCGACGCCGACTTCTTCCTCTGGAAGATCACGGAGCGCTACGAGGACCTCGGCGAGCTCGGCGCGGCGCTCAATGCGACGCCGCTCGCCGGCTGGCTCGAGACCCCGTACTCGTACCTCGCGACGACGAAGGCCTCGCAGTACACGCAGGCACGGCGAGCACGGAAGATCGTCCCGCAGGGATCGCCGTACCTCGTCGTCTACCCGTTCGTGAAGGTGCGGCCCTGGTACGCGCTCCCCGAGGCGGATCGGCAGCGTGCGATGGACGAGCACATCCGGATCGGGCGCGAGGAGTTCCCCGGGATCAAGAACCACACGACGTACTCGTTCGGCATCGACGACCAGGAGTTCATGACCGCGTTCGAGTGCGACGAGCCGTCGGACTTCATGCACCTCATGCTCCGGCTGCGCGACACCGAGGCGAGCGCCTACACGGAGCGCGACACGCCGATCTTCGTCGGGCAGTCGCTGGAGATCCGCGCCGCGCTCGACCGCCTCGACGGCGCGGCGGTCCGGGTCGAGGCGTAGGCGGCGGCTCAGCCGGACGGGTGCTCGTCGCGCCAGACGCGCCACATCGCGAACCCTCCCGCCGCGAGCGCGAGGAAGAACGCCAGCGCGTCGAGGCCGGCGTGGCCGCCGCCGAGGACGAACCAGCCGACG